>CAJOQX010000440.1 GCA_905236865.1 Candidatus Rifleibacteriota bacterium | reverse complement strand
GCACAGCACAGCACAGCACAGCACAGCACAGCACAGCACAGCACAGCCATATTTAGCATTTTATAGTTACTGCTGTAATAATCTTTCTAAGCCAGCATTAGATTTTTATATAATCAATAACAAAAGAGCTGAGAGTTTGGAGCTGAGAGTAGAAGGGATTGTTTTAGCGAACACTAGTAACAGCCATTTCGTCATTGCGAGGCTCGAAGAGACTGTGCTAAAACTCGAAATTTTTATAAAAATCAGTGTGTGGAGTAATGTCCTCGCCCCCTTTCATAAAGGGGGACTAAGGGGGATTTTAAAATAATTAGGCAAAACTATTTTTGATTGAAAAGCTAGTTTTCTCATAGCCTCTTGCAATGATTTTTTTGTTTGATACTAGAAATTGCTAAAACAATATTCGCTAAAAAAAATCATCTAAATCTTGAAATATAATTAAATAGGTTCTACAATATAAAAACATTGGAGGTGAGTTATGCCATTATATACATATAGAGCAAAAAATCCTGCAAATAGCTGTGAATATTGCCGAGATGGTTTTGAGACTTTTCAGAATATAAAAGAAGATTCATTAGAATTTTGTCCAGAATGCGAAAATGAAATCATTAAAATTATGCACCCTGTTAAACAAAAAAGAGATGATTCTAACAAAACTATTCTTTCTGACGAAAATATAAAAAAACATGGTTTTAAAAAACTAATTAATGTTGGTGGCGGAAAATTTGATGAAATTGTCTGATTTTGAGCATAAAAAACTTCTTTTTCGAGGAGATGAACTTAAAGTTAAAATTGAAACTACGGTTTTCCCTCAAACTAGACTAAAGCAAAAAGAAGATATTTTGACTATTTCTCTTTCTTCTTACTTAAAAACCGATGAAGAAAAAAGTAAAGAAGTAAGTAATCAGATTATGTTATGGTACAAAGCTCAAGCTAGACGTTTTTTTACTCAAACAGTTGAATCGGAAAAAGCTAAATACAATTTTGAATACAAAGGCATTTCTATAAAAGATACAGTCACCCGATGGGGAAGCTGTTCTACGAAAAAGAACTTTAACTTTAACTGGCGGTTAGTTATGGCACCGCCTAACGTGTTAAACTATGTTGTTATACATGAAATTGCTCATTTAACTTTTATGAATCATTCTAAAGATTTTTGGTCACTTGTTCAGCAACGTTTTCCAAATTATATTGAAGCTAAAAATTGGCTAAAAACCAATGGAGCTTTATTGATAAATTTCCATTTGTGAGGCTGAAATGAAAGATTATTACAAGATACTTGGTTTAAGTTCTAAGGCAAATAAAGAAGAAATTAAAAAAGCATTTCGAACATTGGCAAAAAAATATCATCCTGATATAAATAAAGGGGATAAGTCTGCAGAAGAAAAGTTTAAAGAAGTGTCTGAGGCTTATGAAGTATTGGGAAATGATGATAAAAAGCGTGAATACGATAATGCACGCATATTCGGTGGCGGTTTTAATTTTAATGGTTTTTCTGATGATGGACCTTTTGGTAGTTTCTATAGAAATTATACCAAGGCAAGAACATCTAGATCTTCTAATAACGATGAAGAACCACCAGATATCTTTTCTGATTTTATTAAAAGTTTTTCTGATACGCCTTTTGAAGGCTTAGGCAACGTATTTGGGAAAGTTTTCAGCAAAGCAAAAAGTTTTACTGGTGGTGGTGAATCAAATGTTCGTGCAGATGCAACGATTAAAATACCGTTAAAAATAGCTTTAGCAGGTGGGTTAATTGAGGTAACAGGATTGCCTGGTGGAAGAAGAAATGTTCATATTCCGCCAAATACTAGGAATAATACTGTCCTTGATGTAGGTATTTATAAAGCAAAAGTCGAAATATTAAAAGATGACCATTTTACTTTAGTTGGAAACAATATAAAAGCTGTTTTAACTATTAATATAGCACAGGCTGTTTTGGGTAGTAAAATACGTTTTACTGATCCACGAGGAGAGGCTTTAATACTTGCTGTCCCAAAAGAAACAAAACAAGGAGATAAAGTTAAGCTTACAGGACGAGGTTTCCCTGGCGGTGATCTTTTTGTTGAATTTGATATTTCTATGCCAAAGGGATTGACAGATGAACAGCGTCAGATATTTGCAGAGGCTTGTGATAAAATTGGATTGAAACATTAAGGAAGATATAAGATATAAGAGATAAGAGGTAAGAGATGAAGAATGAGGTATTTTGTAACTTGTAACTAATTTTGTAAAAAAATAAAAAAAGGGGTAGCGGTACTTATAAAAAATTATTATAATTGTACACAATAAGTATATAAGGAGTAATAAGCTTATGTCGAAAGCTTTTAATAAGATTATTAGTGCTGTTGCACTTGCAATTACGCTTTCTGCTCCAACTTTTGCAGCAGGTATGGTTGATTTAACCCAAATGTTCAATCAGTCTACTAGAGATTTAGCAGATGGAGAAAGAATTTCTATTGGTCAGCAAATGATTAGCGAAGGTCGTGCATTTAGTGCCGCAAAACCAGTTGAAGTTGGTGATCAGGCAGAATTTAATTCTTATAACCTTGAAACGAATCGTAACGAAAAAATAAAAGCAACAGTAAAAAAAATTGGTAAACATTGTTATATTTACCTTCAAAATGGTCAAAAAGTAGATCAAAAAACTATAGATAAAATAGCAAACGCTTTCGACAATAAAATTTATCCTCAAGACCGTTCTATGTTTGGTAGCGAATGGACTCCTGGTATAGATGATGATGCAAGAATTATTTTGTTACTCCTTGATATAAAAGATGGTTACAATCCAAGTGCTGGTAATTATGCTTACACTGGCGGTTATTTTAATGCAGGTGATTGTTATCCAAAATCAAAATATCCGAATTCAAACCAAAAAGAAATGCTTTATCTTGATATAAATCCAAGTGATCCTGCTAGCGATAAGTTCTTGAGCGTAGTTGCTCATGAATTTCAGCACATGATTCATTGGAATTATGACCCAAAAGAATACACTTGGCTTAACGAAAGTATGTCGCAGTTGGCACCATTCCTATGTGGTTATGGTCATCCCTCTCAGATTGAATCTTATTTGAAAAATACAGACAACAATCTCTGTGGCTGGCTTGATGAAGATATGGTTGCAAACTATGGTCATGTTTATATGTGGGCACAGTATATTTCAACAAGAATAGCTTCTACAGACGAAAGAAGACGTGCTTTTATAAGAAGAATGGTTTCTCAGAAATCTCAAGGTATGGCAGGAATTAATGCCGCAATTGAAAAACAAGGAATAAAGAATTCTGCTAAAAATTTATTCCGTAATTTCTGCGTTGCAAACTATCTAAATGATGACCGAATCAGTAATAGTGACTATGGTTATCCTAATACTCTATCTAGATTCTATTTAAATCCAGAAATAAAGATTGACAAAGCACCTTTTAAAGGAAAAGCAAGTGTTAAATGCTGGTCTTCTAAATGTATAAAAATTAATCCAGCAGTAATGAAAGGCAAAAAGGTATTGGTAAATTTCTCTGGTCAGAAAATAGCTACTACAGAATATAAGAATGCCTTTGATGTTGCATTGGTTCATTATTGTTCTGATGGCAAAGAATTACCAAAAGTTAATTGGTTGACCGTTAAAGATTATAAAGTAAGTCAAGAAGTTGTTGTTCCAGCCGAATACGACAGAATGTTAATGGTTGTTGTAAATCGTGGACCAGAAACAATGAAAGCCGAACAAGCTTTTGCTAAAAATGCTGGTTCAGCAAACTTTATATTCTCATTTGGTTCATCTGCTACATCAGCAAATAATATTGCTGCAAATAAATCAACAACTAAACCTAAAACAGCAAAAGCAAAATCTTCTAATACCAAAAAGAGTATAATGTCAGAAATACTTGCTAGTGTTGAAAAAACAAATGCTTCTAATGCTAAGTTAGGTAAG
This sequence comes from Candidatus Rifleibacteriota bacterium, assembly GCA_905236865.1. Classification (GTDB taxonomy): domain Bacteria; phylum Muiribacteriota; class Ozemobacteria; order Ozemobacterales; family Ozemobacteraceae; genus RUG334. The sequence goes on along the minus strand of CAJOQX010000440.1, from coordinate 1,400 downwards.
GGAAACCAAGAAGAACAGCAAGAAAATGCTGTAGAATATGAATTAGCAATTAATCATTTGATTTCCGTTGAAAGATTGTTCCTTGCTATGGTTAAGAAAGACATAGCTAATGATTCTGGGAATATTGCAAAAGAATTTATTACTTTCTATGTTAATTCTCCAAAAGAAAGAAAAATTTGTTTGTGTGGTATCATGAGAAAGCTAAAAGAAGTTCTGACTTTTGAAAAGCTCCAAGGTAGTGCTATAGCAGCTGAATTGCTCGATATGATTGAAGCTGATGAAAATTCAGAAGAGTAGGGGAATAAGATATAAGATAAAAGATAAAAGATAAAAGATAAAAGATTTAAGATAGAATAAAAAAAAGAACTAGTAAGAACTAGTTCTTTTTTTATTCAAGTTTTATTGTAATAAAAAAATTATAAGGCTGAATAAAAAAAACTAAAAAAAGAATCCCTCGACTTTTGGTCGAGGGCAAAGTGAGAGGATCTTTTGAGAGGATACTTGAGTCATCGGGGTTGATGACATAGGAAATATATGTAATGTTTCTAGTTTGAATTTAATATTTTAGTTACAAACTGAAAAACAAATTCAAAATAAAATGTAATTCAATGAACTAAATTAAATATATCATAGTTTCATACAAAAGACAACAAAAATATTTGTTTTTAAAATATGTTGTGTTAAAATAAAATTAATCCCTTATGAATTAGGGAAAATTTCAAGAGAGGTGTAAGAAAATGAGTTTTCTGACAAAAATAGAAAAATTTGCTGAAGTGACTGTAAAAACAGGATTAAATATACAAAAAAATCAGTTGGTTTTAATTAATGCAAGTGTTGAGCATGTTGATTATGTAAGAACTTTTGTCGAAGCAGCTTATAATGCAGGAGCAGGTGAAGTTATTGTGAACTGGGCAGATCCTATCTGTGGAAAAATGACAATGTTAAAAGCTGATGAAGAAGCTTTAAAACTTCATCCTCAATGGGAATTTGATAAAGCTAGAGATTATCAAAAACGTGGTTGTGCTACAATTAATATTTTAAGTTCAGATCCTAAATTGATGGAAGATGTAGATTCTGGAAGAATTGGACGTATTGAAAAAGCCCATGCGGAAGCCATGAAAGGTAATGAAGACATTAAGTTATACACCGCTAAAAATATAGGGCAGTGGTGTATTATAAGTTTTCCAAATCCAAGATGGGCTTCAATGGTCTTCCCTTACTGTAGAGAAGAAGATGCAATGGAAAAAATGTGGGATGACATTTTCTATATGTGTCGTATTACAGACGATAACGATCCTATTACTGCTTGGAAAGAGCATACAAACAAAATAACAGAACATAAGAAAATATTGACAGAATACCAATTTAAGGAATTAAGGTGTAAAAATAGTCTTGGAACT
>CAJOQX010000439.1 GCA_905236865.1 Candidatus Rifleibacteriota bacterium | reverse complement strand
TTGAAAGATGGGAATGAGGCTTCGCCTCGTAATAAGTGGTGTGTGGTAGGTGGTGAGTTGCCAAAAGCTTCTCCAGACAAAATCTTTGTTCTTCAATCAGAACATTCTAAATTTGATAAATATAAATCAATATTTTACAATTCCTTTGCTATTTTATTTTTATCTTTATTAATTACATTAGGCTTTTATACAATTTATTCTACGAACCATAACCGTTTAAAATCTGAATCAGATGTAGAATGTTATAGGCTATATGAAGAATTGAATTCTGATGAAGTTTTAAAATCTTCTTTTGAAAGTGTATGTATTAATTTTAGCGATGAAGTAAGAATTGGTTTAAATTCTTGTCCTAAAAAAGAAAAAGAGACCTATAGGAATATTGTAAAAACTATTTATAATAAATATAAAAATGAAGGAATAGAAATACCATACTTGTATTGTAATTTTTTTACTAATGAGGGAAAAAAGGTTGATTTTAAAGTTGGCTTTCCAAAAGAACTTTCAGATATGTTTGGACAATTTTCCACTTTTTTAAAAAAAGATTTAAATAATTATAAAAAAGAAGCGAAAAATCTACTGAATAAGTTTTCGTTTAACCTTGAATTTTTTGAAGACGATTATTTTAGACGTTCTGCTTCTGCTATGGCCGAAAACGAAGATGTATGGCTTTTCTTAGATAAAATTTATTTAGATTCAAACTCAAATAAAAAATACTCAAATATAATAGCTTTTATTGTGTTTGCAATACCAAAGAATTATAAATCAAAAAATATTCTTAATTATTATACTTTTTCATCAGGAAACAGAATCTTAATGTCTTTAAACAGAAATAACGAATGGTTTTATTCAAAAGATTTTCCTGAAAGAGAAAAGGAATCTCTAAAAGATTATTCCTCAAATATTGATTTAATAAATAATAAAGGTTATTTCTTCAAAACTTTAATAATTAATGGAGAAGAATGGAATCTTCATATAATAACAAGAGAACTATATAAAGATTATATAAACCAAGTTTACTATTATTTGTTTATTTTTATAATCACTTCTTTGTTCCTGATATTATTAAATATTATTCTTCGTAAATTTTTAGAAAATTATGTAAAAAATATGTCTATTAATCTTAAATTAGACGTTTTGATTTCTGCTTTTTTACCTCTTCTAATAGTTTGTTTTACTTCTATTTTGTATATAAATGAAGATGTAAACATAAAGAAAACAGAAAAAATCAATAATTTAAACATAGCTATGGATAATTTTGAAATAAAAGATTTATATTATTTGCCTTATATTAAGCTTAATATACAAAAGTTAGCTTGTTCTGATGAATTAAATGATTTGATAGATAAATTTAATATAACCAAAAATAAAGACTTTTTGGAGCAATGCGAAAAGATTCTTGAAAAAACACAAAGTAATAAGTTAAAGAATAAGAAAAATTTCGGTGTTGAACAATTAACTATTATAAATGATATTGATTCTGTTATTTCAAATAAAAGTGATAAGAAAGAAAAAGAATTTTATAAGTATTTGTCTAATATTATTGCAACAACTTTTATGGGTGATAGAAGTAATAATAATGGTAAATTAGACAAATCTAAATTACAAGGTGAATTATTAACTGAGACTTTACTTGGAACTATATATTATATTCTAGGTAGTGATACTGCTATCAAATTAATAAATTTCCCTAATAATATTTTGATTTTTAATGTTGGTTACGGAATGGAAATTTTATTTATTTGTCCTTATCCTCGTTTAATTAATCCAAAGTTTATTATTTTTTCTACTCTAAATATTAGTTATGATACGTTGCCTAGACTATGCCGAAAACATAATTCAATTCAAAATATTGATTCTGGAGCAAAATCTTTGTTGTATTTAGATACAGAGGAAGAAAAAGAAGATATTTTTATCTTTTACTCAAAGACTGTAAGAATTGGTAGAAATTTTTATGATTTACAAAAAGATAACAATGTCATAAAGGAATTACTATTAGCTTCTTATTGGATTGATTCTAATTTTCTTCCTATTTCAAGAAAAACTGATATTTATGGAGAACATTTTCTTGAAGCTAGAGCTGGAAAATATAATAACAATAGTGTCTTTATATGTATGAGTCCTGTAAAATCTGTATATGAAAAAGCTTTTTCTATTTTAATTTGGATTGTTCCTGTAATATTTGTTTCTTTGGTTTTAATTTATTTTATTGCTAATACTATTATTTTCGATTTGCTTGCTCCTGTTAAACAACTTATAGTAGGAGCAAAATCTGCTTCTGTTGGTAATTTCTCTTATAGAACAAACTTTGATAGAGGTGATGAGCTAGGTGAACTATGCATTTCATTTGACAAAATGATGAAATCGCTAGAAGAAAAACAGCTTATGAACCGTATGGTTTCAAAAACAGCCCTTAGTGTTAGTGCAAACGAAAAAGACATAGCAAGTAAAAAGATAGATGCAGTTATTCTATATGTAACTGTTCCAGAATTTGATGAAATAATGAAAAACACTCCGTCTTTTGAATTATTTACCAAATTAAAGAAACAGATTGCTACAATAGCTGATATAGTTATAAATAATGGCGGTGATATAGATAAGATTATAGGTGAAAAATTGCTTATAGCTTTTTATGACAATACAAAATCGGTTCAAGAAATTGCAATTTCTGCTTTTAAGACAGCTTATTATATAGAAAAATTTGAGGATTTACCTTACAAAGTAGCTGTTGGTATAAATTTTGGACAGGTTATTTCAGGTTTTCTAGGTGTTGGTAATAAACGAGACTTCACCATAATCGGAGATCCTGTAAATGTTACCTCTAGAATTGCTGTTTTTGCAGAAAAACTAGATTCTAATAGATTAGTAGTTTCTGAAAACATAAAAAATCTTATTGATAAAGAAATAAAAACTCAAGAATATGGCGAAGTCTTGTTTAAAGGCAAAACCCTACCTTCAAAGGTTTATCGAATCGCGATTTGTTAAAACATTTCCCTCATCTCTCAACTTCATTATAATTCCGTCATTTTTATTATCATTTTAATAGTTTGTCTTTTTGGGGGCAATTACCGTTTTAATCCACCGCTCCCATATACTCATGAGGAGATAGAGATAATCGAAAGGTAGTAATCAATGGAGAATGAATTAAAAATTCTTAATGAGAAAGATTTAAAAAATAAAATTTACGTTATTCGTGGCGTTCAAGTCATGCTAGATAGCGATTTAGCAGAGATTTATGGTTATGAAGTTAAACGTTTCAATGAACAAATAAAAAATAATATAGAGCGTTTTGACAAGGATTTTAGGTTTCAGCTAA
>CAJOQX010000438.1 GCA_905236865.1 Candidatus Rifleibacteriota bacterium | reverse complement strand
GACAAAGCTTTTTGAAGAAATTGAAATGCCTCTGTTTAAAATTCTAATGGATATGGAAACTGTTGGAATTGGTTTAAACAGCGAATACCTACGAAAAATGTCTGACGAAGTGGAAGGCAGAATAGCACAATTAGAAGAATCTATTTATGACTATGCCAAACATACTTTTAACATTAATTCTACAAAACAGCTTGCAGAAGTGTTATTTACAGAATTAGGACTAACACCACCCAAAAAGACCAAAACAGGTTTTTCAACCGATAGTGATGTTTTAAAAATACTTTCCTTTGATCATCCGATATGCAAAGATTTGCTTGAATACAGAGAAATGGCTAAAATAAAATCTACTTATGCTGACTCTCTGTTAGCTTTGGTTGATAAAGAAACAGGTTTGATACATACTAGTTTTAATCAAGCAGTAACGGCTACTGGTCGTCTTTCTAGTTCTAACCCAAATTTACAGAATATTCCTATAAAAACTGAATGGGGCAAAAAAATAAGACGTGCATTCATTCCACCTAGAAAAGGCGATGTTTTTGTATCTATTGACTACTCGCAAATAGAACTTCGTATGCTTGCTCATTTTTCAGAAGACCCTGCATTGGTAGATGCTTATAATAATGGAACAGATATTCACGCCATAAGTGCTTCAAGAATATTCAGAAAACCAGTTAAAGAAATAACATCTTCAGAACGTTCTATTGGAAAAACAGTAAACTTTGGTATTATCTATGGAATTTCTGCTCACGGTCTTGCACAAGATTTAGGAGTTCCACGCCCACAAGCTCAGGAATACATCAATGCTTTCTTTGAATCTTTTCCTAAAGTTAATGAATTCTTCGATGGCGTTGTAAATACTGCCAAAGAAACAGGCGAAGTAGTAACTTTGCTTGGAAGAACAAGAAAAATAGAAGACATTAATTCAACAAAATTCCAACCAAGAAGTGCCGCCGAAAGAATGGCAAAAAATACTCGATTACAGGGGTCAGCGGCAGATTTGGTTAAGAAAGCCATGATTGATACTTGCGATTATATAAATAAAAATGAATATAAAGCTAAACTAGTCGTTCAGATACATGACGAACTTATTTTTTCAGTTCCAGAAGATGAATTGAATAGTTTAGCTCCTGAATTGAAGCGAATAATGGAAAATTGCGTAAAGCTTAATATTCCATTGATTTGCGATATGGCTGTTGGGAAAAATCTTACCGACTTAGAAGAAATGTAGAATATGATGTTTGCCTAAAAAAATACCAAGCTTTGCTTGGTATTTTTTTAGGCAAACATTAAAATCCTATAAGTTATCTATAAATATTAAAAAGATAACTAACGGAGCTACCCATTTAACAATGAATATCCAAGCTGACATAAATGGAAAATTCAAAGTGCCTTGGTTAGTGATTTCCATTAAACAGGAATTGAAAACATAACCATTTGTTATAACGTCAGGATTCCCTTTTTGATTTTTAACAATAATTGTCTCGTATCTAAGTCCGCCATCCCATATCCAACCAACGCATATTGCCATTAAAATACCACCTAGAGGCAATAAAATATTTGAAGCTAGAAAATCCATAGAATCAAATATTGTTTTGTTTGAGAAGATAGTAACGTCTTTTAACATTCCAAAACTCAACGAACAAGGTATTCCTAATAGAAAGACAATTAAAGCTATTATAGTAGTTGCTGTAAATCGCTTCCAGTGCCATCTGTCTATCATATAAGAAACAAGACCTTCCAACATTGAAATTGATGAAGTTAAAGCAGCAAAGAGCATTAGGATAAAAAATATAGCTGAGATAAATACTCCCATTGGCATTTTTGCAAAAATAGCAGGAAGAGTAACAAATATCAACGAAGGACCTGCTGCTGGTTCAAATTTAAAAGCAAAAACTGCAGGCATAATAGCAATAGTAGCGAGTAAAGCTACTAATGTATCTATGAAAGGAATTGATATAGAAGATTTAAAAAGATTGTCTTTCTTACTTAAATAACTTCCATAAGTCATTAGAGCCCCCATTCCCAAAGAAAGAGAGAAAAAAACTTGCCCCACAGCAGATAAAATAACTTTTCCTGTTACTTTAGAAAAATCTGGCTGAAATATAAATTTAACACCTTCCCAACTACCTTCAAGAGATAAAGTTCTAATCATAACAATAACCAATATAACCAATAAGGCAGGCATCATTATTTTTGAATATTTTTCTATGCCCTTTTCAACACCCAAAGCAACAATAATATAGTTGAGAATAGAAAATATAAACAAAGTTATAATCGGTAAAGTAGGATTAGATGTATAATCAGCAAAAATTTTTGCATAATCAGGATTTTCTCCAACAGAAACGAAACTATGATATAAATAGTAAACAATCCAACCACCTACTACAGGATAGAAAGCAAGCAATATAAAACCTGTTACTAGCCCCATTGCACCTATCCATTTTAGCTTAGGGGAAATTAGACCATAAGACCCCACAGGGTTTAATTGGCCGAATCTGCCTATAGTTATTTCTGCGATAACCAAAGGAATACCAATGAATAAAAGCAATAATGCATAAATAACGATAAAAGCACTGCCGCCATTTTGCCCAACTAGATAAGGAAATTTCCAAAGATTTCCTAAGCCAACAGCAGAACCTGCCGCCGCCATTATGAAACCAAACGCAGAAGTCCAGTGCCCTCTGTTGCTGGACGAGTTATTATCTATATTCATTGTTTACCTCGACAAATATTGTGAATAAAAATGCGATTTCTTAAATGTGGAAGATGATTTTAACCGAAAATACTAATAAAATCAATACTTGTTGTTTTTTACAAAAAACAATAAAAAAAAAGAAAATCGGCTAATTTATATAGATAATTAAAGAAATATAAAGAAATATTGATATATTTACGTTTAATTAACAAATTTTGGTATTCTAAAAACAGTTAATCGCTCCGAAAGATATAATATGAGGACTAAGACGAATCGGATAACCCACCTCTTGGCCTGAAAAAAATCAAAGGAGCAAACCTAATATGAAAAAAATCAAAAACACTAACAGAAATAACGTTCTAAACGAAGGCGGTATTTGGTTCGTCTCTGAACCTCGTTTCACACCAGTATTCTATCCTAGTAACATAGCACAAATAAAGATGGATAGATAATTCAAGGAGGCAGATATGTCCGCTATCAATGAATTGACTTCAAGCATATCCACATCAACTTATACTTCTTCAGCAATTGCTTCTACAAGCTCAACTGACGGTAAAGATTTTGATTCAGTAATGCTTAAAGTTCTCAAAAACTGCAATGGACAACGTCCTGAACACGTTTGCTGCTACCATGGTTCAAATGCTAGTGCAAACGAAAGCGTTGATTCCACTGAAGAAGTTAGTTCTATTGATGACAAAACTGCTGTATCTATTGACGAAACCCCTGAAAGTGAAGCTACTGAAGAAGAAAAGCTTACTGCTGGATCCTGCTTTACAATGTTTATAAGAATAACTGCTCGCTTATCAAACGAAGTCGGCAATGCCCTTAGTGGAAAGTTCAAAGATACAACCCTTGCTTTTACTGATGCTCTTAGATCCGATAAAACTCATAACGAAAACATATTAAAGGCTTATATGCAGAAAACAAATTCTTTGCTTTCTGCTCAAACAGAAGAATTAAAAAGCTTCATAGGAACTTATCTTGACAATATGTTCTCTGCTGTTAATTCTTCTATCAGTGGTTTAAATTCTACGCTCCTTTCTAGTTCTAACCTTTTGGGAAGTTCGATTTCGGACTACTCAAATCTATTAAGCAATTCAAGTTTGCTAGGTGCTTCCAATCTTTTGGGTTCATCTAACAATTTATTGGGGTCTAGTGTTCTTTCTAGTATATCTTCAAGTCTAGGCAATTTATCTAATTCTTCAAGTCTAGCAGGTTACTCTGCTATAGACGTAGCTAATTTAAAACTCAATGCCATGATAAGTGGAAAATCAAATTACACTTATGGTATTGGAACAAGTTTAAATCTTGACAGATATAGTGGTAGAAATCTTTCAATGATAAGAAGTTCTGAAATTGAAACTACCGCAAGTGGTATTAGAATGGTTGATACCAAAGGCAATACAACTACTGGAATTGCTCCTACAAGTATTGAAATCGGAAATTCAACCTCACAAACCATTTCAACAGCTTCTTCTGCTGATGACTCAAATGTTTCTGTAGCTTCCAATGTTAAAGACGATGCATCAGAAATAGAAATCAAGCTTGCTAGCAATAACGAAGCTCAAAAATCTTATTCTGACGCTTTATTACGTAAGAATCACATAGTTGATTTGTTTAAACAAATGATTCTTAGCAGTTTGAATAAAGAAGATGAAGAAAATGAAAATGAAAATAAGATTAAGAGCATAGATGCGAATATAAAAGTTTCTTTTGCTTAAATTTTCTCTCTCATGTTGAAAGGGAATTTGGGATAAATTTTAACTAGAGCTAGAGCCGCATAAGCGGCTCTTTTTTTTTACATCATAAAATATGGGTTAATATCAATTGCTAACCTTGTGTCAGAAGGCTTTTTCAGTGAGTCAGTCACTTCTTTAACTGTTTTGATTAACAACTGTAAATCTGGCATTTTTAACATAACTTGGTATCTGAATCTATTGTTGATTTGTTCTAATGCTGCAGGAGCTGGTCCGAAAAGATTATTCGTATCTACAGATGAATGTTTTGAAAACAAATCACATAGTTGTTGAGCAGTATTCATTGCTTTTTCTCTATTAGGGCTAGAAATAATAAAATGAGCAAGTTCAATAAATGGCGGAAACATAGCTTCTTTTCTCAATTTAGATTCTTCTTCGTAAAAACCTTGAAAATCTTCTGTAAGTGCGTGTTGTATTGAATGATGTTCAGGACAGTAGGTTTGAAGAACTACATCTCCAGGTGTATCGCCTCTCCCTGCTCTACCTGCAACTTGTGCCAATAAAGAAAAGTTACGTTCAGAGGCTCTAAAATCTGGAAGTCTGAGCAAATTGTCAGCAGCGATTATTCCAACAAGAGTAACATTTGGAAAATCTAACCCCTTAGCTACCATTTGCGTACCTATTAAAATATCTATATTTCCATTTCCAAAAGAATCTAATATAGCTTCCATACTGCCTTTTGTGGTAACAACGTCAGAGTCAAGCCTCTGTATTCTGGCTTTAGGAAAATAAGCTTTAGCTTGTGCTTCAATAAGTTGAGTTCCTGCCCCAAAAAATTTAATTTTTTTACTTTGGCATTTAGGGCAAATTTGAGGAACTTCTTGTAGTTCGCCACAGTAATGGCATCTCAAAATATTGCTTCCAGTATGGTAAGCCATTGAAACATTGCATTTAGAACACTTAACCGCTTCACCACATTCAGCACAGAGAATAAAGGTTGAATAACCTCTTCTGTTCAAATAGAGAATAGCTTGCTTTTTTGCTGCGAGTGTCTTTGCTATTGCTGTAGTCATCGCTTCAGAAAACATAGACCTCTGTTTTTTTGTCACAAGTTCTTTTCTCATATCAACAATTTGAACTTTTGGTGGTTGACGATTACTAACTCTTTTGTTCATTTCAAACAGATGAAAATTCTTTTTAAGACAGTTTTGATAGGTATCTATAGTTGGAGTTGCCGAACCCATTACCAACAAAGCATCTTCCTGTTGACAACGCATAATGGCAACTTCTCTAGCGTGGTATCTTGGAGAATCTGCTTGTTTAAAAGTAGGTTCTCCCTCTTCATCTAATATTATCGTTCCCAAATTAGGAAGAGGAGCAAAAACTGCCGAACGTGCCCCAACAACAACTTGGCATTTTCCACGCCTTATACTTTCCCACTGATCAAAACGTTCGCCATCCGAAAGCTTGGAGTGAAGTATAGCTACTCTATTGTCAAATCTATCTATAAACCTTTTCATCATTTGTGGTGTTAAAGATATTTCTGGAACTAGCACTATGGCAGAGCGATTTTGAGAAATAATCTCAGAAACCCATCTAAGATAGACTTCTGTTTTCCCTGAACAGGTAACTCCTCTGATTAAAACTGGTTTTTTATCTGTTTTAAAAGCTTCTCTAATCCCGTTTAAAACTGTTTTTTGTTCTTCATTTAGTTCTGGAATAGGGGCAGCTTCACTTTTATAATAATCTTGATTGGTTGCCTGTCTGATAATTCTTTCTTCTGTTTCTATTAAATAACCTTTTTTCTTTAGCTGGTTAATTGGTCCACTGCTTACATTTGCTTTTTTTGCTAAAAAAGAAGCTGTCGGAGCTGTATTACAAGTCATCATGGCTTCCATTACCAGTTTTTCTTTTGCTGTGAGTTTAGCTAATTCAATAGGTTTATCATTATTTAGTTTTAAAACCTTAATTAATTTCGGTCCTTGTGCATCGGTGAGGCAATGCTCAATTTCAATCAAACCTTTATTTAGCCAAGAGTTTATTTGTGTATTCTTTATATTAAATGTTTTACAAAAAGTTGCATAGTTAGTCCAGTCATTTAATTCTATTAAGTATTTTAACCCTTCGCTTGGATTTTCCTCTAACGAGGCTTGGTTTAGAGTTCTTATTTGTCTGACTATATGTTGTTTTATTCCTGATGGAATCATTGTGTTCAATACTTCACCAATATTGCAGACACAGGAATAAGCAATCCTTTTTGCTAATTCAAACATTTGAGGAGAAATCAATGGAGTTGGGTCTAGCACTTCACCTAATTCTACAGTTTTAAAATCTGGAACTTCGTTATGTATTCTGGTTACGTAGCCTACTAGTTGCCTTTTCTGAATAGGAACAACAACTCTTGCTCCAACAAGAGGTAATTCACGATTTTCATTAATATGGTAAGTTAAAATACCGTTTGCAATTGGATTTGCAAAGGCTACTTCAACGTAATTCACAATTTTGCTCCTAGTTTATTAGGTTTGAATATTTTTTATAGATTACAACTTTTTAGGTTTTGGGGCAAACCTAATTAACGAAATCAAGGCAAACGCAAACTTTTTTTATTATTAGTCAGTATTTCAGATACGTCATTGCAAAACCGCAAGTTATACCTCATTGTGAGCTTATGAAGTATGCGTGACAACGTGGCGTTGCTGAAAACAAAACAAAGTCCATCCATAATCAATATTTTTACCAATAATGATAGTTCGCTTGTTCGACATATTTCTCCTCTTGCGACCTCTGTAGATAACTGCCTTGAATAATCTTTG
>CAJOQX010000437.1 GCA_905236865.1 Candidatus Rifleibacteriota bacterium | reverse complement strand
TTTTCTGCTGGTCCAGCCGTTCTTCCAGAAGCAGTTTTGAAAAAAGCCGCTGAACAAATGTTGGATTATGAAGGCTCAGGAATGAGCGTTATGGAAATGAGCCACCGCTCTTCTACTTATCAGAAGATTATTGATGATGCTGAAGCTGGTATTCGTAAATTGATGGAAATTCCATCTAATTATAAGGTTCTTTTCCTTCAGGGTGGTGCTAATTTACAGTTTTTAATGATTCCAATGAACTTGGCTGTAACCAAAAAAGCTGATTATGTAGATTCTGGCGAATGGTCTAGCAAAGCTATAAAAGAAGCTAAAAAATATGGTGTTGATGTACACGTAGTTGCTTCTTCAACACAAGACAATAATACATATTATCCAAAATATAAAGCAGAAGATGTTAGAAAAGATGCAGATTATTTGCATGTAACTTCAAATAATACTATTTATGGAACTAAATGCATGAAAGTTCCTCATGTTAATATCCCGATAGTAGCAGATATGTCTTCTAATATTATGAGCGAACGTTTCAATGTTGCTGATTACGGTTTGATTTACGCTGGTGCTCAGAAAAATATAGGTCCAGCTGGTGTTACAATCGTTATCGTTCGTGACGATTTGATTGGAAGAATTCCAAACCTTCCAACAATGCTTGATTATAAGACTCATGCAGACAAAGGCTCTATGTATAACACTCCGCCAACTTATGGTATCTATATTGCTAAATTAGTATTTGAACACATGCTTGCTAACGGAGGCGTTGCTCATTATGAAGAATTGAACAAAAAGAAAGCAGCAATAGTTTATGAAGCAATTGATAATTCTAAATTATTGAAAGCCCACATTACTCCAGAACATGCTGAAGACCGTTCAATCATGACTATTCCTTTCTTTGGACCAAATGATGAAATCAATAAGAAATTCCTAGCTGAAGCTGCTGCTGAAGGTCTTGTAACTCTTAAAGGCCACAGAAATATCGGCGGTATGAGAGCTTCTATCTATAATGCAATGCCAATCGAAGGCTGCCAGAAACTTGCTGAATTTATTAGAAAATTTGATAAGGAAAATGCCTGATTTGTAGGGAAAAGGGTATAGGGATTAGGGAAAGAATAATCTAATGAAATAACAAAAATTATTTGTTATTTTGAATATTAGGAATTCTCTAATCTATTAACCACATGCTATTATCATTAATGATTGTAAAACTTATATAGCACGAAGTGATAGTTATAGCAGAAACAGTTGATTGCTAAAACAATCCCCTACTCTCTCCTCCCTTCACCCTAACCCCTAAAAGGTGGATAGCTTACAATGATTCTTATTAAAGAAAAGAAAGGAATACATAAAAAATGACTAAAAAGATACTCGTTGCTACTGAAAAACCCTTTGCAAAAGAAGCTACAGAACTCATGAAAGCAGCTCTTAAGAGTGGCTATGAAATGACTTTCTTAGAAAAATATACTTCTGTAGATGAATTCAAAGCTGCTGTAAAAGACGTTGATGCTCTTATCATCAGAAGTGATAAAGCAACAAAAGAAATTATGGATGCAGCAAAGAACTTGAAAATAATCGTTAGAGCTGGTGCTGGTTTTGATAACATCGACCTTCCAGAAGCTACTGCTCACGGTCTTGTTGCCATGAACACTCCTGGTCAGAACTCTAATGCAGTTGCAGAACTTGCTATCGGTATGATGATTATGATTGCCCGCAATAACTACAATGGCAAATCAGGAACTGAAATTCATGGTAAGAAACTTGGCATTTACGGTTACGGCAATGTCGGCAGACTCATTGGTAAATATGCTATGGGTTTTGGTATGGAAGTTATAGCTTATGACCCATATCTTACTAAAGATGCTATTGAATCTACTGGTGCAAAACAATGCACAGACTTAGATGAACTTTTTGGAACTTGCCATTATGTTTCTCTCCATTGCCCAGCAAATGATGAAACTAAAAACTCTATCAATATGAGTAAGATGGGCAAGATGCCAAAGGGTGCAACTCTTGTAAATACTGCTCGTAAAGAAGTTGTCTGCGAAGAATCATTAAAGAAGATGCTTGCAGAAAGACCAGACTTCAAGTATGTTGCAGACGTTGCTCCAGACTGTGCAGAAGAATTAAAAGAAAAATATGCTGACAGAGTTTTCTTCACACCAAAGAAACTTGGTGCTCAGACAGAAGAAGCCAACATCAATGCTGGTGTTGCCGCTGTAAAGCAGATAATGGATTTCTTTGAAACTGGAAACAAAAAATTCCAAGTAAATAAATAAGATATAAAAAAAACGATTGCTTTTAAAAGCAATCGTTTTTTTCCATTAAAATAATTCTATTTTTTTAATCTTTATTTTTCTTGTACCTTAAGGATATTATTACCCCAAGAAGAAACTATATCATTTGCAAATTGTTTGTGATTACCAGACATTACAACATCACGACCAAAATCTTCATTTGCTTCCCAATAATAAGAAAGAACGGTAACTTTACCTTCTTCTATATTAACATTATGAAATATTTTGTGTTTCTTACTTTTAAATCTTAAACCTTCTGTAGGATCACCCATATAAAATTTTCGTTCTAACTTAATTTCGTAAGAACCTGTTGGCAATTCATAAACATCAGTATATCGAGAACAAATATTATTTGCTATAGTAGTTGATGAAGTTCCAGAAGTTCCTTTATTCTTTTTAGAATATTCATAATAATTTGTTTTACTTTGAGCTTGAGGACCGTTAGAAACATATTCTGATAAAGCAATTTGCCCCATTTTTCCATTATTCAAGAAAACATCTAAGTAACCAGGACCGCGATCAGGATATTCTTTTGAAGCACAAATAACCAATAAACCTTTATGGTTGTTTTTTGCTGTATTAAGTTTTGTTTGATTTTCTGGAGTTATTCCAGAATTTGAAGCAACAGCAGCGTTATTCTGACCTTTAGTCATTTCAACAATCTGTTCATTGGAAAAACCCATTTCTTTTAATTTTTGAATTTCAGCTAAATCAACAGCTAAAACCCTTCCAGATAAGACTAACATAAAAGCGAGAATGCTAACTATTTTTTTCATTGTTCACCTCAAAATTTTAGATTATTCTATTTATCATAGTTTAAAAAAAAAATCTATATATTATTTAAATTTGAAATAAAAAACTTCACTAAGAATTGAAAGAAATAAATAATTATGTTAGTTATAGTAGGATGCATACGAAATGAAAGGAGTATTCCTAAGTGAGTAAAATTGTAAAACAGTCTTATAAAGGCGTAGAGGGTTTTGAATATATAACCCCTAAAATAGCAATGGAAGAAGCCGCTAGATGCTTGCTTTGTTATGAGGCCCCTTGTAGTAAAAGTTGCCCTGCTGGAACAGACCCAGCAAAATTTATTCGTTCTATTAGATTTAGAAATGTAAAAGGTGCTGCCGAAACTATTCGTGAAAATAATCCATTAGGCGGAATATGTGCAAGAGTTTGTCCTTATGACACACTATGTGAAAAAGCTTGTAGTGCAACTAAAATTGAAAAACCTATTAGAATCGGTTTATTACAACAATTTGCTATACAACAAGAAAAAGCTTATCAAATGAAAATTTTGCAAGTTTCTAACGACAAAAAAAACAAAAAAATAGCCTGCGTTGGAGCTGGTCCAGCTTCTTTAACTGTTGCTTCTGAATTGGCTAGAGCTGGTTACGAAATTAGTGTTTTTGAAAAAGAAGCAAAAGCAGGTGGAATGCTTACTTATGGTATAGCTCCAGTAAGACTTCCACAAGAAGTTATCGACTATGATATTGAACAAATCAAAAATCTTGGTGTCAATTTTGTATTTAACAAAAATCCTTCAAAAGAAGAACTAGATAAATTTGACGCTGTATTTATCGGAATAGGTCTTTGGGGAGATAAACTTCCAAACATTGAAGGAATAAATCTTGAAAACTCTTTCTCTGCAGTTAAATTCTTAAAGAAATTTAGAACAGATAATACGGAATTTGTAAATGATAAAAAAGTAATAGTTGTAGGTGGTGGTGATGTTGCTATAGATTGTGCTGTAACAGCTAATATTTACGGTGCTAAAGATGTAAGAATCGTTTACAGAAGAACTTTGGAAGAAGCTACAGGAAATATGAGAGAGTTTGTTCACGCTTTAAAACGAGGAATAAGCATTACAACAACTATGGCACCAATCGCTGTTAGAGGAAATGGTAAAGTTGAAGCAGTTGAATTTGAAGGATTTAAAAATAAAAATGATAGAATGACACTTTCTGCTGACATAGTAGTTTTTGCTACAAGGCAGGGTTCTGAAGCAAATAATTTAGACTTTATTTCAGATGAAAATCTAACAGAAATAGGTTTAATAAAAACTGAAAAATCAAATGTTTCAGGTAAATATTTTGCTGGCGGTGATGTGGTTTATGGTGGAAAAACGGTTGTTGAGGCTGTAAGAGCTGGTAAAGAAGCAGCCGCTTCTATTATGAAGTATCTAGAAGCTAAATAAAAAGAAAGGGAAAAATAATGACCATAAAAAAAGACTTATCAATAAAATACTTAGGTGTAGATTGCCTTAATCCTTTTTTTCTTTCTTCTTCACCTGTTTGTGCTAACTACGAAATGGTAGCTAAAGCTTATAAGGAAGGCTGGGCTGGATGTTTTTTTAAAACTGTCGGACCTTACGCAATGGATGAATGCTCGCCAAGATTCGACAATGTTACAAAAGAAGGCACTCCATGGATAGGCTTCAAAAATATGGAACAGGTTTCTCAACATACTCCAGAAGAAAACTTTGAATCAATGGCTAAGCTAAATCATGACTTTCCTGAACACATAACAGTTGCTTCGATAATGGGTTCAACTGTTGAAGAATGGAAAAAACTTGCAAAAATGGCTGAACAATGTGGAGCAAAATTAATAGAAGGCAATTTCTCATGTCCACAAATGGCCACACATGCAATGGGATCAGATGTAGGAACTAATACAGAATTATTAATAAAATATAGCCAAGCCGTAGCCTCTGTTACAAAAATTCCATTTATAGCCAAAATGACACCTAATTGTACCGAAATGGTTTCCTTAGCTAAGGCAGCTATAGAAGGAGGGGCATCCGCGATTTCTGCTATCAATACAATAAAATCAATAACCAATATTGATTTTGAAAATATGACTGCGATGCCTGTGGTAAACGGAAAGTCGTCTATTTCTGGTTATTCTGGGGCAGCCATTAAGCCA
>CAJOQX010000436.1 GCA_905236865.1 Candidatus Rifleibacteriota bacterium | reverse complement strand
CCGAAAAAGTCGAACTTGCGTTGAAAGAAAGAAAGCCAAAAGTTCTAGCTATGGCTGGCGGTGTTGCCGCCAATAAAATTCTTCGTGCAAGAATGAAAAAGATAGCCGACAAGCACCATATAAGATTGCTATTACCTACCATTCATCTCTGCACCGATAACGGAGCGATGGTTGCAGCACATGGATTCTTGACTTCCAAACTCGCTCCAGAAAACAGCATAATGGTCAATGCCTCAGCTAACTGGGAAATGGGAAAACCCTATAATTTCTAGTTTTTGTTGTAGTTATCCTTCTAAAGCCCCTACTTGAGGACTGCCGCCAAGGATGGCGGTGTGCAAGCGAGCCGCAGGATGTGAGCGAGTCGCTGGGGTGTCAGCTTTAGCTGACGGGGTGGTGACCGAGCTAGAGGAAATCTTGTTTAGCGAAAGCGTATCATTACAATCATTGCGAGCAGTCTTTAGGCTGCGTGGCAATCCATTCCAAAAGGCTCAACTTGAGGATAGCTACCTGACTAATGCCTAAATGACTAGCAACAGAAAGTTACTGTGCAAGCAAATCTTTCAGACTTTCATTGAAGCTGGCATTTGGACACAAAACTGCTTAAAGTTTATTAAATACTCTTTTTCTTCATCTGTTAGAGCTAAAAACTTTATATCATTTTCACCTAACTCATATTTGCTTAGTTTTCCTGTAAGCATATAATCAGATGAAACATTAAAGAATTTACAAATCTTTATAAGTTCATCGAAGCTTGGGTCTGTTACTCCTGTTAGCCATCTTCCTGCTTTTGCAGTTGTTACTTCCATTATTTCGGCAAATTCTTTGCCTGTGATTCCTTTGTCTTTTAAAAGGGTTCTTAATCTTTCATAAAATCTTGTCATAATCCCATAAACATAATAATCTCAAAATTTAAAAATTTTCTTGACTAAAATATTAAAAAATGAGATTATTGAACATAACAAACTCTTTAATAAATAAGAAAAACAAATATGTTCTACTTACTTATTAAAGGCAAAATTTGAACAAAACCAAAAGAAGCTTGGCGGCGAATTTGGTTTTGTTCAAAACTATAAAAACAAATAACTAATTTCTGAATGTACGAAGTACATTAGAAAAGTCTTTTGTTATCAAATTTTGTAAAGAATATATCACAAAATACTAATTCTTTGCAACTGTTGTACATCGTACACAAGACAAGACCATTAATTAACTGATTTATTTATGCTAACAGACGAAATTATCTACAAAATACTAAAAAATATTGAAAAATCACCTAAAACCAACCAACGTAAACTGGCAAACGAATTAGGTGTTAGTCTTGGTCATATTAATATATTATTAAATAAAATAATAGAAAAAGGCTGGGTTGAGGTTTCAGAATCAACTACTAATAAACGCAGAGCTTGTCTTTACCATCTAACCTCTGCTGGTTTAATAGAACGTGCTTCTGTAACAATGCGTTATTTACAGTCGTTGCTCAAATTACAGCAATCTATGAATCTTGAAATTAAAATCCTTCAGGAAGAATCTAGCAAGATTAGTGCAGCGATGCAGCGTGGACTTTCTAGTCTCTATGCTTAGAGTAAAAGAGAAGTTTTTGTTGTAGTCAGTAAGTTATTGTAATTATTGTTTAGCTTAAGTAATAAAACAATAAAAACAATAAAAACCAACAACAATAATAACCATCTTCAATCTTATATCTTATAAAGATCCAATAGCCCATAAAGGAATATTTACAATTTTATCTTGCTTTATTGCTTTAGCCATCGACGTTCTAATTGCTAATTCTGGGAGAAATTTATCAACATAATATTTTAAGCTCTTAGATTTTAAGTTTGCTTCTGCTTTAACTTCTATTGGGACAATCATATCTTCTTTTTGTATTATAAAGTCTGTTTCATAAGTGGATTTTTCACCTGAATAATAATAAGGTTTGAACTTTGTGTTTGCTAATAATTCTTGCAAGACATACTGTTCTGTTAAGGCTCCTTTAAATTCAGTAAAAACATCATTTCCGTGTATGATAGAGGAATAATCCAATTCGCTTAATGCTCCGAGAATTCCTACATCTAAGAAAAAGATTTTAAAGGAAGTGAAGTCTAAGTATGCTTTCAAAGGCATTGCAGGTTTTGTGACTTTATTTACTTTATATATTAAACCAGCATCTAATAGCCATTGTATAGCTATTTCAAATTCACTCATTCTGCCGCCTTTTTTTATCTGTCCAAAAAAGAATTTTTTGTTCTCTTTTGCAAGCTGCAATGGAAT
>CAJOQX010000435.1 GCA_905236865.1 Candidatus Rifleibacteriota bacterium | reverse complement strand
CGTAATTGCTGTTTTTAAAGAAGCGAAAAAATTAATTATGTATTTCATTGCCTAGATACTATACCATAAATAATTTTTAATTAAAATGGGGGAAAAATTAAGTTATTATGAATGAAATCTTTACTTTTATTTTTTACAATGATTTGGTAAGATAATTAAGAGTTTGCCGATAAAATAATAAGGTGAAAAAATGAAAAAATCAGTTTTATATTTATTTTTATTTGTTCTATTACTTGTTTGTCAAACAACAATTTCTTTTGCTCAAACAGCTAAACTTCATGTTGATGTTGGTTTGAATCATTTTTATAAAAATCGTTACCTAGAAGCTTACAAAGAATTTAAACAAGCTCTAGAAATAGATCCTACTTACGCAGAAGCATATTACAACTTAGGTAGAGTCTACAAAGCACAAGGATTTACTAAAGAAGCTATAGTTGAATTTCAACTTGCCGTTAGATTAAAACCAGATTACGTCGCTGCCAAACGAGAATTAGACTCTTTAGTTCAAGCTTATGAAGCAGATATAAACAAACAAATGAAGGCTCAAGGTCGAACAAATTACCAGCAAACTCAATTTACTTCTCTGACTGGTTCAGAAGCAGAAAGCAGAGCAAGAGAAGCTTTAAATCAAGGGAAAACAGATGAAGCTATAAGATATTACGAAATAGTAGTCAAAGAAAGACCTAACGATGTTTCTTCTCTAAAAATGCTTGGTTTTTTATATTTCAAAACAAATCAATTTTCAGATTCCTTAAAATGTTATCAATCTGCCTCAAAAATTACTCCTACTGACCCAGAAATCCCTTATGCTATTGGTTTGATCTATATGAAAACCAAGAGTCCAGAAAAAGCTGAATCTTACTTTAAAAATGCTCTTAAACTTAATCCATCTATGGTAAAATCTTATTTTGCCTTAGGTGAATCTTTCGAAGCTCAAGGAAAGCTAGACGATGCTGTTTTCCAATTCAGAAAATGCATAGAATTGAATCCTAATTTGAAAGAAGCTAAAAACAAATTAGATTATATGGTGGGAAAACAAAGTTACAATTATTTTAGTAGAGGTTCTTATTTCTATCAAAAAGGCGAATATGAAAAAGCCCTACCTCTGCTATCTATGGCAAAAAGTCATGGTAGTCTAACTCCTGATCAAAAACGTCAAATAGAAGAAATGTTAAATGCAAGTCAGTATTGGGTAAACAAACAACAGGCAGAAAAAAGAGTTACCGCAGAACGTAATCAAATAATGAATCAAGCGAATATATCTAGAAGTGTAACCCCATTAGATGTAAGCAATAATCCAAATTCTTACATTGGAAAAGCTGTAGAATGGGAAGGCGATGTAGAGTTTATCAATAATGAAAAAGGGAAAATGTCCATTTGCGTAAACTCTAATTCTAAAGTTGATCCAGAAACCAATATGGATTACTGTTTTGTGATTGTTTTACCAAAAGCTCCAAAAAATGAAGATCATCGTATTTCTGATAATTCCAGTGTAACTGTCAAAGGAAAAATAACCAAAGTAGAAAAAATATACTATGATGGATTTGGTTTTAGTTCACGCAAACAACCTGTTATTGAAGCTGTTGAAATCACATTTAGAAGAGATGACTTTGACGATACGCCTCTGACATTAAGATACTAATAATAAAAGCTTGCTAACTCAAGCCTTTATTATTATAGTTAGTATTAATAGTTTTTGTCGTTCCTAGTATACGAAATGAAAAAAATATATTTTTTAATAGTTGTAATTAATATTATTTTATTTTACAACTCTTTAGTTTACGCCAAAGACTGCCCCGCCTGTGGCGCAAAGGATATGCCAGATTTAATTATGCTTTGCCCAGAATGCGGTGCTGGTATGTATGATTACGCTTATGAGAAAAAAGGAACCGACCGCTCTGCTCTAATAATAAAGTTATATTATACAGGTGATAATCCAGACAAACTTCCTAATTACGCAAAACTATATATTAATGGGAAATATTTTGGCAATATAGAACAGACAGAAAAACAGTTACGCTCAAAAGAAGAAATTTACGGATGGAGCGATGGTTTAGGCACTAAATTTACTGCTTTGTATGAAAAAGAATTTAGAAATATCCCTATAGGTGTTTTAAAAGTTGAAGTCGAAATGAGATTCAACAGATTATATGGATTAGCTAAAAGCTACAAAAGAGCTGTTTTCCCTTATATAGAATTTAAAGGGAAAGAAAAAACAACTATAGAACACTATTTTGAATCAGCTGTTGATTTCAGTATTACAGATAAAAAGAAAAAAGAAAAAATAAAAGAAGAAGAAAAAAAATTAAAAGATTTGCCAATCATTTCAGATACAAAAGTAAAAATTGCAACAGGAACTCTAAAAATAGATATGGGCTTGTTTGAATAATAAATTACTATAAAAATCATAAAATAATTATGGTTAAATTATAATAGAAATACGCCGATATAAAGCAAAGGTATTGATATAGGAGCGGTTAAAATGAACACAACTAAAAATCAGCTTTATATTGGTCTTGATGGCAATCACAATGATGTTGAAAATTTCCGTTCTGTTTTTCCCTTTAACACAGGGTTTCGCAAAACAGCAGGAGTAAGTTTAGTAAGAGGTCGCTGAAAAATATGGGTATGTCAACAAAACCGCCTAGTGGTATGCGTGATTTTTTGCCAAATGAATTGGCAAAGAGGCGTTATGTCATTAGCACAATCCAAAAAATTTATGAAAAATATGGCTTTGTTCCTATAGAAACACCATCTATTGAGAATTTAAGCACTTTGATGGGAAAATATGGTGACGAGGGCGATCAGCTCCTTTTCCGTATTTTACATCGTCGTGACAAACTAGCTAGAGCACTAGAATCAGAAACAATAACCGAAAAAGACTTAGGTGATTTAGGATTGCGTTATGATTTAACAGTGCCTTTGGCAAGAGTTGTAGCGAATAATACAGATTTGCCTAAATTTTTCAAAAGATACCAAATTCAGCCAGTCTGGAGGGCTGATAGACCTGGCAAAGGGCGTTTTAGAGAATTTTTACAATGCGATGTAGATATAACAGGAACAAAATCGCTCGTTGCAGAAGCAGAGGTCTGCTCAGCAGTATCTGAGGTTCTTCTGACTCTAGGTTTTAAAAATTTCAGTATTCATGTCAATCACAGACAGTTGCTAAAAGCTTTAATCAAAGCAGCTGGCATTAGCCTTGACAATGAAGCGACAACATTAGTTGCGGTCGACAAACTCGATAAAATCGGCATGGACGGTGTAAAAAAAGAGTTAGTCGAACGTGGTATTGAAGAAGAACAAATGCGAAAGCTGATTGAGCTTATTCAAAGACCAGAAAATTCTGACGAATTAACTGAACTTGAACGCTTAAAATCAGCTCTTGCAGGTTCTGAAGAAGCTAACTTAGCTATTGATGAACTAAAAAAATTGTGCAAACTTCTAGATGAATCTCCTGTGGCTGGCAGGTATTCTATAGACGCAACCCTTGCAAGAGGATTGGGTTATTATACAGGCCCAATCTTTGAAATTCGTTCGTCAGATTTCGGCGGAAGCCTCGGTGGTGGAGGCCGATATGATGGATTAATTGGAATGTTTAAGGGAAGCGAAATACCCGCAGTAGGATTTTCAATAGGGTTTGAACGATTAGTTCTAATTCTTGAAGAAAAAGGGCTTTTTGGAAGCATTTCTTCAGGTCCTGACGTAATGCTTTGCCATTTCTCTGACGTGGAAGAAGCTTCTGTAATAAAGGCAGCAACTTCTATGAGAATAGGTGGAGTTAAAGTTGAGATTTTCCCTGAAACTCCAAAAATAGGAAAACAAATTTCTTATGCTGAAAGCGTAGGAGCAAAATATGTTGCCATTCTTGGAGCGAATGAGGTAGAAACACAGTCTGTTTCATTGAAAAACCTTGAAACAGGCGAGCAACAAACAGTAAAATATGCTGATGTGGCTTCGATTGTATTGAAATAAATAATATCAAACAAAAAAAACGCTTGTATAAACAAGCGTTTTTTTATTTTTAGTTGTTATTGTTTTTATCGCAAAAAAATTTAGTGGAAAAAAATATTTTTTTTTACATATTTATATGTAACATGAAAAAATTACCTACAATTTTTCTAGTTTATCTAGCTATATTTCTGTCTAATACGGTCTTTGCAGCGGCATGGCAAATTAGACGTGCTTTTTGGACTGATCAAGACGAAAAAGCCTATAGTGATTTTGTAGAGAGAATTTGTGATTCCAAATACGGTAATCTCAATAAATTTATAAAAGACCCCAAAGCAAATCCATTTTACGGTGAAGAAGATAAACGCTTTAATTTAAGTCCAGACTGTGCAGACTTGCCATATATAATAAGAGCTTATGTTGCATATAAACTAAGATTACCATTTTCCTTTGTTTCAGAAATATCTGGAAAAGGTGGAGATGAGCGTTATAGCAAAGGCAACAAGCCAATGAAATTCAAAGATCAAGATTATTTTTCCACTCCTCAACAATTGTTTAGTCAAGTGACACTAGTTAATTCTGGTTACTACAGAATGGCTGTAACTTCTGAAACCTCAGACCATTATCCTATAAAAATTAGCACAAAAAGCCTTACTCCTGGAACTATTTATTATGACCCCGATGGTCATGTTGCACTAGTAGCAAAAGTGCTAGATAACGGAAGAATAAGATTAATAGATGCTCACCCTGATAAAAGTATTTCAAAACCTTGGTTCGGGAGTAAATTTTCAAGAGGCAACAAAACTAATGGCGGTGGCTTTAAAAAATGGCGACAAATTAGATATACCGCTGACGGAAGAACTATTAGAACTCAAAATCACAATCTTAGAGATTATTCGGCAACAGATCAATATGAAAAAAGCTATTGTATAAATGGAAATAGCAATATAAGCTATTATGATTATATTAAGCTTTCACTTACAAAAAGTAATGGGATATTTGACCCAATGGCTGATTTTATATTCATGATGCAAGACATTTATGAAGACATAAAATATCGAGCTATAGCAGTTGAAATTGCAATTAATAAAGGTTGTCACATAAAACCGCATCCTGGAAAATTACCTTATAACATTTATGGAACAGATGGTATTTGGGAAGAATTATCTACACCTTCTCGTGATGCTAGATTAAAAGTTGCTTTTAGAGAATTTTATGACAACACAAGAAAAATGATAATGAATATGGAACAACAAAACCCACGACTAGCAAAATCTTGGGCTTACAATTTCCTAATAAAATATGATGAATTAAGCCAAAAATTCTGCATAAGCTATAACAATTCGGCAGGAAGAAGAGTTATTTTAAATTTTGCAGACATAAACAATAGATTATTTGATTTGTCCTTCGATCCCTATCATTCCATTGAATACAGATGGGGAGCAAAAGGGCAAGAATTAGCTTCAGCTAACGATGGAGAAACAAAAAAGAAATTTTATGCATTAGAAAAAAAACTCAGAAACCAACTAGAAAGATTTTACGGTTGTAATACTCCTTTAACTATGGGACCAGACAATCCTGTTTCCGTTGACATTAGAGGCTGGCTATACAACTATGTTCAAGGTGGTAAAATCGATAGAAATATAATTGCTTTCAGTAAAGAACGTATTGAAAATCAACTTCCACAACTTGAACAACAAACCAATAACAACCGTGATACATCTGTCCAAAATACATCTCAAAATTCATCTCTTTCAGAACAAAAAAAGAACAATACCAATGCAAATTATGTAACTGTCAGTCTTCAAACACAATCTGCCGCCAATATAGATATAGTCAATAGAAATCCCGTAAACATTCCTTTTACTACACCAAAAGATAATTTGATAAGTTTAAGTAAAAGTGAAATAATAGACAATACTTCTAATAGAATAAACAAGGTCGATATAGAACCTGACTTTTGGAACTCAATTCTAGTAAAAGGCGATCAAATTGCTGCAACTATCGGCAACAGCAACAACTATTATTCCCCTTAAATTGTATAAATTTATAAAAAAATAAAAAGTAGTAATAAATAACAAATTTGATTATAATACTTTAAAATAAAGAATCGGAGATAATATGAAACTTTCAATAGTTATTCCTGTATATAACGAAAAAAAAACTCTAAAGGACATTATTTTAAGAGTTAAAGCTGCCCCAGTAGAAGAAAAAGAAATAGTTTTAGTAGATGATTACTCTACAGATGGAACAAGAGAATTATTGCAAAACGAACTTTATAAGTTAGTAGATAAAGTTATTTACCATGACCACAATCAGGGTAAAGGTGCAGCACTTCGTACAGGTTTTAAAGAAGTAACTGGTGACTATGTAATAATTCAAGATGCCGACATGGAATATGATCCTAATGAATATCCGTTACTTTTAGCCCCAGTAAAAGCAGGAAAAGCTGATGTCGTTTATGGTTCAAGATTTGCTGGTGGAAATGCACATAGAGTATTATATTTTTGGCATAGTCTAGGTAATACTTTTCTAACTCTTTTATCTAATATGTGTACCAATCTAAACCTTACAGATATGGAAACCTGTTATAAGCTCTTTAAGCGTGAAATTATTCAATCCATAAACATAGAAGAAAATAGGTTTGGTTTTGAACCTGAAATTACAGCGAAACTAGCTAGTTTAGACTGTAATATTTACGAAGTAGGTATTTCTTACTATGGCAGAACTTATGCCGAAGGTAAGAAAATAGGTTGGAAAGACGGCTTTAGAGCAATTTATGTAATACTAAAATATGCTTTAAAACGTAAGAAACTTGCTAGAAGATTGAGTAATAAACAATAATAACTAAAAATTAAGTTTACATTGTAATTGGTTTTTGTTGTTTTTATTGTTAAATCATAAGTTCGACAAGTGAAGCTTGGCGTTATAGTAATCACCTTTCACAAGAGGCGATAGCCTCTTTTATATCTTACAATAACTACAACAAAATTCAACTACAATAAAAACTCTTAAATGCCTATTTTTGTTAATTATAGACTATACAAATAACCTCCTCTAGGGGTAGAAGCTAATATAATAATTACAAAACTAAATTGTATTGTTTAAATCCAGCAATAAGCTGCTCTACGGTCATTCCAATGTCACTCGCTGCTTCTTCAATGGTCATTCGACCTTTTTTTTATAAAATTATAGACAGTATTAAATTCTCCTTCTTTTCTACCTTCTTCTGTAAATGTTATTTTATCATTTTCTCGGTCGTAATCTCTAAAAGTCTTAGTCATTCTAATAACCTCCTCTAGGGTTAGAGCTTCTTCATAAGTCTATTTGTCCTAAGATATAGAGTTGAAATCAGTGCAAAAAAGTTATGAAAAAACTCTTATTTAGATTTGTTTAAAGTTTTTCTAAAT
>CAJOQX010000434.1 GCA_905236865.1 Candidatus Rifleibacteriota bacterium | reverse complement strand
GTTATGTCTTTATTATACTGGAGAATTTTATCCAGATAATAAAAATAGAGTTATGATAAGCAACTTTGAATAGTATAATTTGTATTGTTTATATTCAATTTAATTGTTGTGGACGTTTGCTCCCAAGGTTACAAATTGAGTAAATTCATAAGATACGAAAGTAGGCAGACTATATCTTTCTTTGAAAGGATAATATGTAATTAAATATTATGAAACTGAATATAATTTTGACGAATTTTTGAATAACTATTTTAAAATGATTATAGATAGACATACAATGATAAAAATATAAAACAATTAGAAAACATTATAGTGTTTTAGAATAAAGCAAAATACATTTATAATGAAAATTCAATTTTATTTTAGATATTTATAAATAAAAAGATAAATATTATATTAGCGATTTACAGAATTATTTTCTTTTAGAAGTGTTAAAAATTAAAGTAAATAAATGGGTTATAGTCGCTTTTAACAATAAAAGAGACAGATAAGAGGAAGATAAAGATATAAGCGATATTTGCTAATATTTCTGTTATTAGGTGTGATTGGTTTGGTTCACTAAACTGTGGGAGCATCTATGTAATGACCATCTAAAACTTAGAATAAGTCCTAGAATAAGATAGAACCTGTAGTTTGACCAATAGAGGCAAAAATCATCTGCTGAAGCTCCATTAGAAACAAACATAACTTTTATGTATTCATAAGCATTGGTTATGTTCGTAGCTCTGAATAGAACCCAAGCAAGAATTACAAAAAACATAGTATAAATATGACCCCACCAGGCTTTCTTTTTGTCTAGGCCTGTTTGTTTTTCAATTACTAGTAAAATAAAATAGAAAAGACCCCAAGCAATGAATGTCCAGTTTGCACCATGCCAGATTCCGGTTAAGAGCCATACTACAAACAAATTGAATATATGATGTGCTTTTGAATCTACTCTGCTGCCGCCTAATGGGAAGTAGACGTAATCTCTGAACCAACTGCTTAAGGAAATGTGCCATCTTCTCCAGAAATCTGTTATGGAACTTGCCATATAGGGGTAGTTGAAGTTTTCTAAGAAATGAAAGCCAAACATTCTCCCCAGTCCAATTGCCATATCGGAATAGCCTGAAAAATCGAAGTAAATTTGCAACGTATAGGCTATTGCCCCAAGCCAAGCAAAAGCGGTTGAAAGCTCGTTAATTGGAGTTTCAAAGGTAGCATCAGCTACAAGTGCTACTTGATTTGCTATAATAACTTTCTTGGCAAGACCTTGAATGAATCTTACTGTTCCTTCAGCAAAGTCATCATAATTTTCATTTCTGTTTTCCATTTCTTTTGCTATTGTTTCATATCTTACAATAGGTCCAGCAATAAGTTGTGGAAATAAAGAGATATATAATCCAAGGTTAAACAAGTTTTTCTGAACTTCTACTTTCTTTTTGTAAACATCAATCACGTAAGACATGGCCTGAAAAGTAAAAAATGATATACCTATTGGTAAAGCGATTTTTATGCTGCTAAAATCTTTGTTTATAAGCCAACCAATGTTATTTAGTGTGAAACAGAGGTATTTGAAAATAAAGAGTATTCCAAGATTAAAAATTACTGATAGCCAAAGAAATACTTTGTCTTTCTTTTTATATTTGTCTACTAATTTGCCAAAAAAATAGTTGGCAATTATAGAAAGGATCATTACCAAAACAAAGGCAGGTTCGCCCCAAGCATAGAAGAGAATGGAGAAAGCTAGTAAGACTAAATTTTTATATTTACGAAATGGCTGACTTTTATATGTTGTGTTTGATCCTTGTTCTTCTATGGATTGCCACGCCTCTTTCAGAGGCTCGCAATGACGATTATGGTATGACTTGGTTTCTGAACAATTCCTTCCATCACAATCAGTATCAGAGTTTTGTGATTTTTCTCTCTTACTCCCTATACTCTCTTCCCTAATCCCTAAATCAGACGAAGAAGTGGCGTTGGCTGTTTGGCTGTACAAAGCCAAATTTTGGTCTTGATTGTCAAG
>CAJOQX010000433.1 GCA_905236865.1 Candidatus Rifleibacteriota bacterium | reverse complement strand
TGCATATATTTTTGTTGAAAATGATTTTTCTGATAAGAATAAATTTCTGCTGAATTCGCTCTCAAAGAAGTTTGATTTTATTAAAACTCAACTTTCCCACTTCAAAATCATTATGTAATAAAGATTTAATCAATTATCTATTGTAAAAAAATATAGGTATTGACTTTGTTTGATGTTTATAAAAACTTGCTCCCCTTTTTAAGGGGAGATGTTGAGCGTAAGCGAAACAGAGAGGTTTTTTATAAATAATTATTAAAAATCCCCCTGTCATTCTTGCGAATGACATCCCCCTTTAAAAAAGAGGGTATTTTATTTATCAATTATTACATTTTTTTTGCTTAAATCATTGTGTTTATCATCTTTTGAATTGTAAAATGAAGTGGGAAAGTTGAGTTATTAACTATACCTGTTTTCATTTTATATATACATAATCAAAAGACAGATTATTTTTGTTCTTCTTGGGTTTACTAAGAAAGTAGAACTAGCTGATCTTGCTTTTTCATTCAAATACTTATAGAATTTGATAAAATAGTTGAATAAGACAAAGGGATTAATCGTAAGAATAATCAATTACACTGAATTTTTTATAAGATAACAGAGGAGTTGTGCTATGTTAAAACCTGGGCTCTATGAACAACTTATAAATAATGGTTTAAAGCGTGAATTAGATAATATCACAGAAGAATGTAAGAGCGTCGCCCAGATAGACAAAGCTAAATTTTAAATGACTGATGTATTAACAAAAGAACAAAGACATAAATGTATGCAAGCCGTTCACAGCAAAGATACTTCTGTTGAAGTAAAGCTCCGACAGTGCCTTTTCGCTAGAGGTTTTAGATTCAGGAAAAATAACAAAAAATTGGCTGGTAGTCCTGATATTGTGCTTCCCAAGTATAAAACAGCTATTTTTGTTCATGGCTGCTTCTGGCATAGACACGAAAATTGCAGATTGGCTTCTAATCCTAAAACTAGAGTCAGATTTTGGAAAGCAAAATTTAAAAGAAATATTGAAAGAGATAAAAGAATTAGCGAAGAGTTGATTGAAAATGGGTGGCACGTCATAGTCGTTTGGGAATGTGAAATCAGAAATGACGTTGAAGCAGTCGTAGACGAACTGGAAAAGATTATGAAATATATGGTTCCTGCATTAACAAAAAAGCTTTATGTGCCAGGATTAGATTGTTTTATCCAAACAAAGAAAAGAGATTCTGGCAAAACTTAAACCAGATTAATAGACTTATATCTTTTCCTACAACTATGCAAATTATATAAAAGCATTTAGGACATTTCAGATTTCATAATATAATAGAATTAAATGACTATTAAAACTATTTTGTATTATACATTCTTTTTCAAGGAGGCAAATTAATTATATGAATTTTACAAACTACAGTGACTTATACTTATTTATAGCAGATTATTTACCTAATTATTATTCAAGAAATGATGTGCTTGAAAGCGATATTTTATTTAGATTTTTAACAAATGAAGAAATAAATGAGTATGATAAAAAATGGATAAAAGAAGAATATGGAAATGATATAAATGCAATTAAACATAGATGCATTGATTTAGATAAAAAATTTGTAGAAGAATCATTAGAAAACTACTATAAAAAATTTTAAAATATAAAAAGTATTAAATATTTCTATCATATAAATTAAAGAATAAATTTAAGAGTAGTACTAAATCATATAAATAATCTATTCATTTTGCTTGTTTATTTTAACTTTATGATATAATTGTATTTAACGATTCAAATACTTAATAAGGGAAAAGCACTTTGAGTAATTATACTGTAACAAGTTTGTTTTGCGGTGCAGGAGGTCTTGATTTAGGCTTCGAACAAGCTGGGTTTAAAACTATCTGGGCAAATGATATAGACGCAGATGCTTGCAAAACTTTCAAAAAATGGAGCAATGCAGAAGTTGTTTGCGAAAATATTTCAAAAGTTGATTTGTCAACCATTCCAGTTACAGATATAATGCTTGGGGGCTTTCCTTGCCAAGGATTTAGCTTGAGCGGACCACGAAAAATCGATGATTCAAGAAATTCACTATACAAACATTATGTAGAAGTAGTAAAAAAGAATAAGCCCAAAATATTTATTGGTGAAAATGTCAAAGGTATTCTTACTATGGGAAATGGCTCTATCATAGAAGCTATAATAGAGGAATTTTCAGAATGTGGTTATAATGTTTTCTATCAGCTCGTAAATGCAAAAAACTATGGAGTTCCTCAAGATAGAGAAAGAGTTATTATAGTAGGTTTCCGAAAAGATTTAAATATAAATGAGTTTTCTATACCGCAATACTTAGGCAAAAGTTGTAATCTAAAAGATGCTATTGGCGATTTGCCATCAGCAAAACCTAATGAAGTCTGTAATGCACCATTTTCTTCAAGGTATATGTCAAGAAACAGAAAAAGAAATTGGGACGAAGTTTCGTATACTATTCCAGCAATGGCAAAACAGGTGACTTTATATCCTGGTTCTCCAGATATGATAAAAAAAGATAAAGATTTATGGGAATTTGGCAAAACAGGCGTTACAAGAAGATTAAGCTGGAAAGAAGCAGCTGCCATACAAACTTTCCCTAGAGAAATTGAATTTTTTGGAAATTTGACTGAAATATATAAACAAATTGGGAATGCGGTACCTGTAAAACTTGCTTATCACGTTGCCAAAGCAATAAAAGCAGTTTTAGAGAACAATAAATATCATGACTAGTGGAAATCAAACTAAATTTGGTAAAGCTTTTGAATTTGCTTGCCTAAATTATTTGAAAAATCTCTTTGCAGATGAACATTTGGTTTATGTAAACGACAACGAGCAATTACAAACAGCATCTGATGCATATTTCGATATTCCTTATAATTTACGTTGTAATCTTGATAAAGCTGCAAAATCAGCTTTCAATATTATTATTAAATTAGAACCACAATTATTATATTCTAAGAAAAATCAACCATTGCATTTGTCGCTCCAAGCAGATAACCAAGGAATTAAAGGCGATGTCAGAGATGTTTTATGTATAAGAAAGCAAAACGGTTGGGAAATTGGCTTTTCTTGTAAACACAATCATCATGCCGTTAAACATAGTAGGCTTTCTGACAGAATAAACTTTGGAAAAGAGTGGATTGGGATATCTTGTTCAGGAACTTATTTTAGTGAGATAAAACCTATTTTTGATAAATTAAAAATGCTAAGAAAACAAGATTTTCTTTGGTCATCCGTTCCAGAAAAAGAGAAAACTGTTTATAAACCTCTTTTGATGGCTTTTATAAAGGAATTAAATAGATTAGCAGAATCTGATAGTTCAGTTCCATCTAAGCTAGTTAATTATCTTATAGGTAACAAAGATTTTTATAAGATAATCACTGACGATAAAATGAAAACAACAAGAGTAGAAGCTGTTAATATCGCTGGGAATTTAAATAAACCGTCAGATAACATTAAATCTATAGTTAACATTCCTAGACTTAAATTGCCGTCAAGATTTTATCATATTGGATTTAAACGAATATCATCAACAGAGGAATCATCTAATACGGTCGAAGTAGTTTGTGACGAAGGTTGGGCTATTTCTATGCGAATACATAATGCTAGTTCCAAAGTAGAACCTTCTTTAAAATTTGACATACAGTTGATTTCTTTACCAAGTTCTATTTATTCTCAGGTTGAACCTTGGGAATAGTCCAGTTGAATATGTAAGCCACACAGGAAGCGTAAGCGATTAAAGAAGCACACCTTGAAATTTATAAATTTGCCATTATTGATTTTTCATAAGCTATTTTTTCTTCTTTATATTCA
>CAJOQX010000432.1 GCA_905236865.1 Candidatus Rifleibacteriota bacterium | reverse complement strand
GGATTTTTTTTTTTTTTGCTTTTGACATTGTAACGCAATCTATTAACAGTTTTCTGAAAAAAACCTGAAGGAAAAATTGGTAATTCGTTACTGAAAAATTGGTAATTCGTTACTGAAAAATTGGTAATTCGTTACTGAAAAATTGGTAATTCGTTAGTTGCAAAAAAAGGGGCTCAAACCCGCATTGGAATAAGGAATTTTAGACATTTCCTAAAAAGCCGTAAGTACTTAAGTAATAGAAGTACTTAGCAAATTGTGGGGGCGTACTGCTTACGCCGCCCCACACAATTTTTGCTTTTAAAAGATTGAAAGAAAATTTGTCAGTTTTATTGCAATGATAATAATTTTCAAATAGTAAAAATTTAGAGGATTTTTTTTTCTTTGAAAGAAATAAATTCAGATTAAGATTAGAGGATTTATAGAGGAGTGGTAAAAATGAGAAAAGCCAATAATTCTTTAGAACAGGATACTAGATTTCTCATTGATCACACTCTTGAAAATCTTGGTTGGAAGTTAACGGGCAAGGGTAAAAATGTTTTTTTTGAACAACCCAAAACAGAAAACGAACGTAAAAAATTAGATGGTAAACGTCCAGATTATGTTCTTTATTCTGGAAGTAAACCCTTAATTATAATCGAAGCAAAAAGAGCTGGAGCAAAGATTGATGTTGCTCTTGAGCAAGGTATAAGCTATGCAAGGGTTCTCAATGCTCCACTTGTGTTTGCTACAGATGGAGTATTCTGCAAAGCATTTCATACTTTTGCAAATCGTACACCAATTCTTAATGGTGAAGAGATTGATGAGTTTATACGTGAAAGTTTAGCGTTGAGGTTTTTAAATTCGTATGAAGTTAATACAATAAGTCCAAAGGTGCAATATGACCGAAAGGAGCTTATCAGCATTTTTGATGAAGCTAATAATATGCTTCGTGGCGACGGTTTGAGGGCTGGAATTGAGAGATTTGGAGAATTTGCCAATATTCTTTTTCTTAAGCTTATCAGTGAAAACGAACAGTTAAAGCAAGAACGTAATGTGCCGTCTTTGTTCGATATTAGTTCGTGCGGCTGGGATGTTATAAGAAAAATTCCTCTGTCGGCTCGTATTGAGTACATAAATAACGTTTACATTAAACTTAATAATCTATATCAAACTGAAATATTTACGCCTTTAATTATTCGAGATGCGACAATTTTAGAGGAAATTATGGATAAGTTAAATCCGCTGACTTTAACAGATGTTGACAGTGATGTTAAGGGCGATGCGTTTGAATACTTTTTAAGGGCGTCAGCTTCTACTAAAAATGATTTAGGTGAGTATTTTACCCCGCGACATATAGTTAAAACAATGGTGCGACTTGTTAATCCGAAGTTAGGAGAAAAAATATACGATCCATTTTGTGGAACTGGAGGATTTTTAATCGAAACGTTTCGATACATTGAGCGTAGCGTTAATTCAAAAAATCCTGATGTCAGAAAAACTTTAACGGAACAAACGATTTTTGGTAACGAGATAACAAATACTGCTCGTATTACTAAAATGAATATGATTCTTGCTGGTGATGGGCATAGCAATATTCATATGTGCGATAGTTTGGCAAATCCAACATATATTGACAAAGTTAAGTACGATAAGAATGGAAAAATTCTTAGAGATGATGATGGTAACATTGTTTACTCAAGTGAATATTCCGGACTTTACGATGTAGTTGTTACGAATATGCCATATTCTCAAAGAACACGACACGGAAATCTCTATGACTTGCCGAGTACCAATGGTGATAGCATATGTGTTCAACATTGCATAAAGGCTATTAATAGTGCATCCGAAAATGGGAGAATGGCACTTATTGTTCCTGAAGGTTTCTTGTTTCGTAAGGATTTAACTAAAACTAGAGAGTATCTATTGAGTCGCTGTCAGCTACAGAGCATTATCTCATTGCCTCAAGGTGTTTTCTTGCCTTATACTGGCGTTAAAACTGACATTATTTATGCTACAAAAGTGAATCAAAAAAATAAAACTTCTGACTTTAAGAAAAAT
>CAJOQX010000431.1 GCA_905236865.1 Candidatus Rifleibacteriota bacterium | reverse complement strand
TTATGACAATGGGTAGGCTACAAATAAATAAATATTGATTTTTTATCAAATTACGAGTTTTAGCACAGTCTCTACGATAAGGCACATTCGTTAACTCTTCTCCCTTCTCCCTTCTCCCTAAACTCTTAAGTTTTTTATGTGGCAAAAATATAATTTGAGTGATAGTATAAAGTACCTTATAAAAATATTTGGAGTTACGGCCAAGATGAAATTTTACAAATTTATCTATTTCTGTTTTGTTGTGTTTGCTGCAATACCTTCTTTTGCACAAAATGCTTCACCGACAGCAAAATTAATGAAAATAAAGCCTGCTTCTACAAGAAATATATGCTGTGCGACTTCCATAAACGATTCAAGTAAAATTATTTTAAATCCAGGAAATTGCCCAATAGAAATTTTGAGACGTTTAGGTAGAGCTTTAGGAAAAATGGAATTTTTCAATCAATGGTCAGAAAGCAAAACCTTTTTAAAATTAGGAACAGTTTTGATTAAAGAATTTGCTGGAACTCCAAATTTTACAAGGCTTATCTCTTATGAGCATCTTTCGGAAACACAAAAAAAAGAGTGTGATAATTTATTAACTAGTCATGAAGATGATTTTTCTAGATTATTAAATGAGTTTAGCATTGCTTCAGAAGCAATAATAATAAAATCGGCTGTAAATGTTAAAGAAGTAAAAGATACAGTTTGCAAATTCCCTACAGATAAAATATTGACTATACTAGATTCAAATAAAAATAATGGTGAAGATTTACCTTTTATAGGGGTTTTTGATGATTGTTATTCTGTATTATCAATTTCAGAAAAAGGAATATTTGGACGTTTAGAAGCTGATTCAGAAAAAGGATTATTAGGCGAAATTGTTACAGATGATAAAATCTCTATAAGCGAGTTTATTGATGACGAACCGTTGATTTTAGTTGCTCAAACTCATAGTAAAAAAGAGGCTTCTGAGGTAATGAAAAAACTTGAAGGGCATCCTTATACTAAAATTTTAAAAGAAATGGTTGCTTCGGCGGGGCTTGATTTTGAAAAAGATATTATTGATAACTATACAAAAGAAAGTTTGTTATATATAAATCTTGCTCCTACAGGAGAAAAAATGTTGCCAGATATACGTTGGGTCACTTTATTGCCTTCTCCTGAAAAAATAGTTGCTTTGATTCCTAATTACAAGGATTTTTGTAGTCAGTTAGGTGTCTTGATTACTCCTGTCGAATCTTCTTTTAAAGATGTTGATATTGTAAGACTTAGCCATTTTATTACTTATGGTTATGGAGTTTATGTAACTTTATTAGATAAATTTTGTATTTTATCTTCTACTAAAGAGGGTATTCAAAGTGCTGTAAGCCATTTGAAAAATCATCCTAAAAAAGAAAAGAATAAAGTTATTGAAAACTCTAGCTTCTATTTGCGTGTTAAAACGTCTGATTTCAATATGCAACTTCAGCAACTTTTGCAATCTCCTTTGTTAAATGATAAAGGAATACCGCCAATAACAAATTTGACTTTTTTTAAAGACATGAATAATATTACTGCTTATACAGAATTGACAAAAAATAAAATAAAGCTTATGCTAAATATTCCTTTTATAAAAAAATAAATAAATTTGTACACAAATTTTATAAATAAAGTAGATAAAAAAATAATAAATGTGGTATAACTTTAAGGTAGTATGAATTTGGAGAATTATGTAATGGGGAAAAAATTATTTAGTATTTTGTTTTTAACGTTGTTGGCAATATCTTTTATTGGTTGTTGTGGACAGGGTAAGGATAAGCCAACAAAAAAAGGAAGCATTCAGCCTTCTGCTAACAAAAACGAGCAATCTAGTGGAAATACAGGTGAATCTTCACCTTACAAAGATGTGATTCTTAAGTTAGGTAGAATTCCTTACACTAATTCTTCTCAAATGGTTCTTCAACATGAAGCTTTCTTAAAATATCTTGCTGAAAAAATTGGAGTTAAAGCTGTTAGATTGCAGACTGCTCCAGATTATTCTAGTATTTTGAAAAAGCTAGTCGCTCAAGAAATTGATATTGCTTGGATGGCTTCTTTAAGTGCTGTTGAAGCAAGAAATGATCCTGAAGTAGAATTGCTATGTAAACCAGTAAGATATGGTACAACATCTTACAGAGGAATCATTCTGACAAGACAAGATAGCGGTATCAGAAAATTAAAAGATTTGAAGAATAAAAAATTTGCTTGGGTTGATAAAGAATCTGCCTCGGCTTATTTGTTCCCAAAAGCAATGATGTTGGAGGCAAACATCGACCCAGATAGAGATTTTGCTGAAGTTGATACCTTGGGAAAACACGATGCTGTTGTTTATAATGTTCTTTTAGGAAAATATGATGCAGGTGCTTGTTATGATGATGCAAGAAATACATTAAGAGATAAAAGCAAAAAAGATGAACTTATTATTCTTGCTACTACTCAAGATATTTCTAATGAACCCCTTGTTTGTAGAAAAAGTCTTCCACAAGATTTAAGAGATAGAATAAAAGCTGCTCTTTTGGAATTGAATAATAAAACCCCACAAGGTAGAGAAATATTAAAAGATCTTGCAGAAGTTCAAGGTTTTGTTAAAGTTGATGCAAGAGACTATGATAGTATTGAAAAAGTTTTAAAAGCTCTTGAAAAATATAAAAGATAATTAAGTTGGCAAATAGTGAATTATTATTCTGAATCAAATAATCAAAATTGGGTTAATAAAGAAAATATAGAAGATAAAGCTATAAAGTTTTCTATTACTTATAAATTTATCTTCGGTATTTCTTTGTTAATCTTTTTTATTGTTGGTGTTTATAGTATTTATACATTTAGAAGAGAATCTGATTTGCTTCAAGAAAGTATGGATCAATCGGGTGAACTTCTTGCTTCTACTTTAGCTCTTGCTAGTAATGATATTATTATGAGGCAGGCTTATGATGAGTTTAATAACTATACAGACAGATTGATAGCTGGTAGTCAGGATATTCTTGAAATTTCGATTCTTGATTTAGATGGCAAATATATTGGGCATCAAATAAAGGGAGAGTCAGAAAGTAAATTTGGTCAGACTGTAGCTCCTGAGTTTTTAGCTGAAATTGAAAACATAGATAAGACTATTTCTGTTAAAGACAAAAAGGGTGAATATGTTGACTATATATCTCCTTGTAAGGTTGGCGAATCTAATTTAGGTTTTGTTATTTTGCGATATGGTTTTGATAGGTTAGAACAAAGTCGATCGACAAGCCAACAACATATATTGTTAATCTGTTTGGCAGGCATCATAGTAGGCGTATTAATGGCCGCTATTTTGGCTAAGGTTATCACTATAGGTTTGGATAATCTTATAAGAGGTATTCAAATTATTGAAAAAGGTGATTTAAGTTATAGAATTTTTGTTACTTCAAACGATGAAATAGGACATTTGGCTCACAGTTTCAATTCTATGCTTAACAGCCTAGAAGCAAACAATAAAGCATTGGATAGAAAGGTTTTTGAAATTGAAACCTTGTTCAAAGCCAGTCAAGCAATGAACTTCCAGAGTGATACCGACAAACTTATAAGACAAATTCTTGAAATGGCAGGAAATGCAATTAATTCAGAACGTTGTTCTATAATGTTGCAAACAGGTAATGGTTCTGATGAACTTGAAACAAAAATAGTATATAGTATGAAAGATGGGCAAACCGTCCACCCAGAAACGACTGTTAAGATTAGAATGGGTGAAGGGGTTGCTGGTACTGTTCTGAAAACAGGAAATAGTATTATCGTCAACGAAGGCTATAGAGATCCTTTATTTAAAAGTTTTGAAACTAGCTCTTCTTATGAAAAATCTATAACGAATTTACTTTCTGTTCCTCTAAAAATTAAAGATAGAGTTACTGGTGTTATTAATTGTGTAAATAAGCTAACTGGAGAAGTTTTTACAGAAGAAGACCAGCATTTACTTGAAGCGTTAGCCCAACAAGCTGCAATGGCGGTTGAACACGCAAGATTGTATGAATTGGCTATTACTGACGGTCTTACAAAATTGTTTATACATAGATATTTTCAAGCACGTTTGGAAGAAGAACTTGTTCGTGCAAAACGTTATCATACATCTTGTTCTTTAATTCTTTTCGATATTGACCATTTTAAGCGTTTTAATGACACTTATGGTCACCAGCAAGGTGATATTGTTTTGATGGAAGTTGCTAAAATTATTAAGCAAACTATTAGAGATACTATTGATATACCTGCTCGTTATGGTGGTGAAGAATTTGCTATAATTCTTCCTGAAACAGATGCTAAAGGTGCATTGATGGTTGCTGAACGTTTACGTAAGAATGTCGAAGCTTATGATTTCCCTGGACAAGAAAAAGCTTTAAAGGTAACTATTTCATTAGGTGTTGCTGCTTATCCTGATCATGCAACTATCAAGAGTGTTCTTATTAAAAAATCTGATTTGGCATTGTATAAGTGTAAAGGAAGCGGTAGGAACTGTGCTATAATTTGGGACGAAACTTGCACAGAATGTGAAAAAGAATAAATATGTCCTTTAATTCTTTTAATTCTGATACTTTAATGTCTAAAAATG
Organism: Candidatus Rifleibacteriota bacterium; assembly: GCA_905236865.1. Lineage (GTDB taxonomy): Bacteria > Muiribacteriota > Ozemobacteria > Ozemobacterales > Ozemobacteraceae > RUG334. Next base: position 12,384 of record CAJOQX010000431.1, on the reverse strand, counting down.
ATTTTGCTTCTCCAATTTGGTTAAATAATCCTTCTTCAGATTTTGATTCATCTTTTCAAAAAGTAGTTGAAGGAAGCAAACTTTCCAAAATAATTAAACCCATTAAAATAGGTAATGTTCAACTACCTAATAATTTGATGTTGGCTCCAATGGCAGGAGTAACAGATGGTTCATTTAGACAATTATGTGCTAGATTAGGGGTGGGTTACACGGTATCTGAACTAGCAAGCTGTAAGGCATTGCAGATGAGAAGTTCTCAAACCTTAGATATGATACGTTTTGATGGTGATACTGGAAAATACGCAGTTCAAATATTTGGTTCAGACCCTGATTTAATGGCAGAAGCTGCAAGTTATGTTGAATCATTGAAAATTTGTGATGTTATTGATTTAAATATGGGGTGTCCTGTTTCTAAGGTTGTTAAAACAGGTGCTGGTTCTGCATTAATGAAAACCCCTGAATTAGCCGCAAAAATAATTAAAAATGTTTCTAAATCGGTAAGTTTACCTGTTACTTGTAAATTCAGAATTGGTTGGACAGAAAATTCTATTAATGTTAAGGAATTTGCTCGAGCTGTCGTAGAAGCAGGAGTCAAAGCGATAACTGTACATGCTAGAACAAGACAGGCAATGTATACTGGACCTGCCCAATGGAAATATCTTGAAGGTTTAAAGGATATTGCTAAAAATATCCCATTTATATCTAATGGAGATATTTCTTCTGAAGAACATATAATAGAGTTATATGAAAAAACAGGTTGCGATGGTTTTATGATTGGCAGGGGATGTGTGGGAAAACCATGGATTTATGCACAATTACTTGGTCATTCAGAGTTATTAATACCAGAATTCAGATTTAAAATTTTCAAACATCATTTGGTTGATATGTTAATGGAACATGGTTCTTCAGCTGTACCGATGTTTAGAGTACATTTGTTTGGATATTTGAAAAATCATCCTCATTCTGCTAGTCTAAGGAGAAGTCTTTGTACAGAAAGAAATCCAAATGTTGTTTTAAAAATAGGTGAGGAATTTTTTAAAAATAATGGTTATTTATAATTCTTATTTCTATTAATAGTTTGTAAACCATTGACAGAGAAACGTAAGAATGATAAATTGTAAGTCAAATATATTATTATTGGTTTTATATGTCAAACGTAGATAAAATACAATTTCTTAGGCAAGTTGATCTTTTTAAAAGTCTTTCAGAAAAGGCATTATTTGAGTTAGCTTCTATTACCATAGAGCAAACTCATCCTCCTAAGACTATAGTATTCAAAGAAGGCGATAAGGGCGATGCTCTATATATCGTTAAAAGTGGTAAAATAAACATATTAAAAAGAAATAGTCAAGGAGTCGATTCGGTAATAGTAAGCTTAGGTAAAGGAGCCGTTGTTGGGGATATGGCTATTATTGATGAACAGCCTCGTTCTGCTACAATAGGTACCGTTTCTGAGACCGTATTTCTTATTATTACAAAAGAAGATTTTAAAACCTTGTTAGGTAATGTTCCTGAAATATCATTTCAGATTCTAAAGCTTACAACTGAAAGACTACGTGCTACGAATACTCATTTGCAAGAATTAGAAATATCTACCAATCAAATGGAAGATGTTATTAGAGTTATAACTAATATTGCTAGAAAAAGCAATCTTCTTTCTTTAAATGCTTCCATTGAAGCTGCACGTGTAGGAGAAGCAGGACGTGCTTTTTCTGTTGTTGCAGCGGAAATGAAAAGATTAGCAGAGGATTCGGCTCAAGAAGCAAACAAAATAGATTCATTGTTAAAAACTTTGCAGTCTAAGACTAAGGCTATTGTTAATATGAAATAAAAATATCTATCCTTTTAAAACCAGTTATTGGGGTTAAATAATTAGATTAAAATTAAGAGAGTAGGAGTTTTAAATGGCACAGTATAAATCGCAAATTCAAAATATGTTTCTGTCACAAGCAAGGAAAAAACATCAAAAGATAGAGCTTGTATTAGAAACAGGCACAGTTTTAAGAGGTAAACTTAAAGCTTACGATCAGTTTTCTGTAACTCTTGGTTTTAAAGACCAGTCAGAAGTTATTTATAAATCTTCTATTATTTATATTACTATTGTTCAACCAGTTCATACTATGGGATTCGATAGAAAGACCAGATTCAATGGCAATTATAAAGATGATGGTTACAGAAGATATTATGACGACAATCCTTATGAGGATGATGAAAGCGATGAATTAGATTACGAAGAAAATACCAGAGCCTTAAATTCTTACAAAAAACTTGGTGATACAAGTAGTGATGAAGCTTATCAGAATGATGACAATGACGGTTACCGAAAAGAAAACTATCGCCGAGATGATAGTTCTGATAATTATCGAAGGGGTAATGGCTATAGAAGAGAAAACACTTATCGCAGATATGATAATGATGGCTATGGAAGACATGGCGACAATAGCGAAGGCGGTTATAGAAAAAATAATAACTATCGAAGAAATGACAGTGATAGCTCTTATAGACGTGATAATGGTTATCGTCGTTATGACAATGACAGCAAATATAGAAGAGATGATAATGAAGGTGGTTTTAGACGTAACAACTATAATAGAGACGACAATAGCGAAAGAAAAGATGGCGGTTACTCAAAACCTTATTACAAACGGCATGATGACGATTATGACAACAGGTCATATTCTCAAAGAAAGCCATATAATCGACGAGATGACGATGATGATCCACCACCACCAAAAAAAGTAATTGTTAGAAGATATTAAAAAATAAAAAACCTTGATTAAATAATCAAGGTTTTTTATTTTAATCAATAATTATTTCTGGAGGAGAGCATAGCTCTGGGGCAATAATATTTGCTTTTTGAATTTCTAATACAGCTATTTGTTTTGCTGCTTCACATAGCTCTCTTATAGTTATTTCATCGTAAATTCCAAATGTTTCATTGTTGAAAGATAGTTTAATATTATATTTGCTTAAAGCGTTTACTGGAACTTCCATCATATTGAAACGTGGAATATCAGAGTAATTTGAACTGTGAGTAAAATCTTTATACTTGAGTTCAAGAAGGTCTGAAATATATGCAAACATTAATAGAGCTGCTTTTCCTCTTGTTAAAATTTCGTTTGATTTTATGTTTCGTTCCTGTTCAAAATAGCTATTAGCTTCTTCTAAAGGAAACTTGTTTTTATTAATCTTATAAGCTAAATGGTTTAAATTTTTTATCAATATATCTAAAATTACTTTTAATTCTTCGTTTGAAGCTTCCTTGGATAAATCCTTTTCTAAACAGAAATTATCAATATCAGAAGTTAGAGATTTTAAAATAGCCGAATTTTGAACAGAATCATCATATATGATAGGAACATTTTCTTCTTTTACAGTAGTTGTACTATCATCTTGTGTATTATACTTCATTCCCATTGAACTGAAAGCAAATATGGCAAGTAAAGTTCCAAATGAAATTCCAGCGAAAAATCTTTTCATTTTTATCTGTTGGAAAGGACTAAATAATTTATTTAACACTTTTCTGTATCTTATAGCTAAAGTTGTTCCTCGTCCACAACCACCACAATATTTAGCTGTAGGGATATTATAGTGTCCGCAGTGGTGACAAATATTTTTTACTTGATAACCACAAATTGAACAGTGACCGTTTTTGTTTAAAAGATTGTCACATCTAGGACAAAGATTCTGCCTCATTTTTGATACCTTAATAATTATATTTGTACTTTAATTATCGGCAGAATCTGATATTAATATTAGAAAATACTAAAATTTTAGATTATCTTCACGTGTCCAGCCAGTTCTAGAACCATTGCTAAATGTTATTTCAAACCATTGATACTTATCTACTTGTTTTACGCTCTTAATACCGACTACAGTATCTTTAGGAAGTTTTATTAAACGAGCACTTTGAGTAGATGGAGATTCTCTTATGTTTGCACCACCTTGTGGAGTAATGGTACCTCTTTTTGGAAGATCTTTCCCATTGGTATATGTTATTACTGTTTCTGTAAGTGAAGCAGGTCTAGCTACTCCGATAATAGTCTTACTCTGTTCAAGTTCTTTTTCTATTGAAGCTTGTGTTAGTTTTTCTTTATTAACACTTTCTAGTTTATTGTCAGAGGTTTTATTATTAACAATATTTTCAACTATATTTGCAGGTCCTTGTACTAGATATTCATCGGAAGACCAACCTTTTTTCTTGTTAAAATCCCACTGAATATAAGTCCAACCGTCTTTCTTTTCTTTTACTACGCCTCTAGTACCCTTTTTTACTTTAAACATAAATTTACCTTTTATGTCAGGGCTTTCTCTAACATTTAATCCGTTAGTGCTAGAATAGGCATACCAACGAGGTCCATTAGGATTAAACATCAATGTTTCATTTGATGGAGTATTTGGTTTTATTGTATTAGGAGTTGATTTTTCTGAATTAGTAGTAGATGATGAATTTGTTGAATTTGAAACTATATTGTTGGATATTGGTTTGGCTGAAGATTGATTTGTAGAGATTTGTTGTTTTTTGTCATTCAAATCTGAATTGAAATCTTTTTTATCGCTATATAATATCTTTACTGTTCCGTGCTCTGGTTCTATTGATGCTGTATCTGTTGCTAAAGTTATTTTTTGAGTTTGATTATTTCTTTGTGTTTCAGGGGGTTCTATGAGTTTAAACATAGATTTACCCATAAAAATACCTAACCCAACAACAGTCAGCAAAGCCACAACGAAAGATATTATTTTTGTATGTTTCAAAACTAATCTCCCACAATTAATACACAATTATTTTTGTAAATGATAGTAAGATTTTTTGATTGTGTCAATAGGGGAAAAATAATAATTTAAAAAAATATAAATTAAATCAAATTATAATTTAATTGTTTGGTATTGAATTTAGAGCACTTGGTATAGTATCAAAATAAAAGTTTTTAAGTGTTCCAGAAACGGTTGAAAGAGCAGCTATGGCTACTATTGCAATCAAACCAATAATAAGAGCATATTCAACTAGTCCTTGACCAGATTTTTTTTTTGCTTTTTTTCATAAATCTCTCTCTTGTTTTAATAACAAAAAAGGCAAGCCAAGACCTGCCTTTTTATAGGAATCTAAATCAGGGGTTCTGAGTATTTGCGTTATCAAGTTTAGTATTGATGTTGTTAAAGAGACCGCTAACACTTCCACCAGCAGCAGAAAGAGCTGCAATAGCAACGATAGCAATCAAACCAATGATAAGAGCATATTCTACAAGACCTTGTCCTTCTTCTTCTCTGAAGAAACGATTCATAATGATTCCTCCTGAATGATTTTGTCTTTCGACTCTTTAATTATGACATATAATTAAAGAAAATGCAATTATTATTTTAATATTTCTTTACATATTTCTTTTCTTTTAACCCATTCTCTAGCTTCTTTTAAAGATAAATTATGTGTTAAAGCAATTTTAGCCAAATCGTTATATTCTATTTTTTCTCTAGAAGTTCCGTAACCAGAAACTTTTTTAACTCTAATTTTTCCATCTTCTGTATCTATTTCTTCTATTTTGCGGTCCATTACATATCTATTGCATATTTTTTCCCTAATGCCTAGTGTGGAAGTATGTTTAAACATCAAATTTAGAATTAAATCTCTTTTTTCTTTTGTACACATACAGGTGAAAAGAATACCATAGCGGTTTTTCTTCATTCCTATTGCTGTGGTATATACATCAAGTGCACCTGCTTCAAATAATCGTTCCATCGCAAAACTGATTTCTTCGGCTGTCATATCGTCAATGTTACAACATAGTTCAACAACTTCATCTTTGGTTTCTTCTGATTCGCCTATAATTGAACGTACACAATTAACTTGCTCAAAATCTTTTTTTCCCATTCCATAACCAATTTTTTCGACTTGCATTATTGGTTGGTTTCCAAATTCTGATACAAAATGTTTTAATAAAGCTGCACCAGTTGGTGTACATAATTCGCCGTTGATACTGCTACTATAAGTGGGGATTCCTTTTAATATATAAGCTGTTGCAGGCGCTGGAACAGGCAATATTCCATGAGCACATTTTACTTGCCCATTCCCTACGTGAATTGGTGAAGCTACTATATTGTCTGGTTTTAATTCGTTTATTAACAGACAAACTGCGGCAATATCTGCTACAGCATCTAAAGAGCCTACTTCATGAAAATGTATTTCGTTTATCGGAGTACCGTGTACATTACTTTCTGCTTCTGCAATGATTTTGTACACAGCCATTATATCTTCTTTTACATTCTGAGGAAGATTAATCTGTTCCATTACCAAATGTTCTATGTCGTGGAGTCCGTGATGTTCGTGTTGATGGTTACATTCGTGATTATGATTGTGATTGCAACAATGTTCGTGTGGATGATTTAAATCGTGAGAATGGGGATGTGTTTGGCAATGATTTTGATGATTACAGCAGTTTTCAGGGGCGTTATTGCCTTCTTGATGGTGACAATTATCGTTTTCGTTAAAACTTTGACGATGACAATGTTTATGATGAGATTCATGACTATGATTATGTATGTCATGGCTTTCTTCTTCTTGTCCGTTAATAATTACAGAAAAACGCTTACCGCTTATACCACATTTTATAGAAGATTCGAGTTTAAACTCTACATTTGGAAGTCCAATTCCATTTAGTTGTTTTATAATTTTATCTGGTTCTGGATGAAGTTCTAATAAAGAGGCCGCTAACATATCGCCAGCGGCACCCATTTTACATTCTAAAAATAATGTTTTCATATAATTATTTCCCTTCAATATGATTAATCATGCTAGCTAGGTAGCCAGCTCCGAATCCATTGTCTATATTTACTACACTAACTCCGCTGGCACACGAATTTAACATAGAAAGCAAAGCTGCAACGCCACCAAAAGAAGCACCATAACCTACACTTGTAGGTACTGCAATAACTGGACAATCTGCTAATCCACCAATGACACTTGCTAAAGCTCCTTCCATACCTGCAATTGCTATTATAACTTTGGCAGACATTATTTCGTCTAGATGGCTTAAAAGTCTGTGAAGACCTGAAACTCCAACATCATATAACCTAACAACTTTGTTTCCGTAAACTTCAGCTGTTAATGCTGCTTCTTCGGCAACAGGCATATCGCTAGTTCCGCCAGTTGCGACAATAATTTTGCCTTTAGTGTTTGTTTGTGGAAGCTCGCCAACTATTCCTATTTTGCTCAATTCATCATATTTGAAAGAATCTAAGTTTTTATTAGCTAAATCCGCAGCTTCTTTACTCATTCTTGTGATAAGTATTGTTTTTTGACCATGCTCTAAGAATGATTTTGATATTTTTACAATTTGGTCAGGTGTTTTACTTGCTCCATATATGACTTCGGCAGCTCCTTGACGTAAACCTCTGTGTAAATCAAGTTTTGCAAACCCTAAATCTTCAAAAGGAGCTTCTTTTAATTTTAAAATAGCTTCAGAAACAGGCATTTTGCCATCTTTAACTAAGTTTAGTAAATTTTCAACATATTTCTGTTCCATCAATATTACGTTTTAATCTACTTGATATTGAGTTAGGGCGAAAGTAAAATATATTAGCGAAGATATGACTATTACATAAACCATTCCTTCGCTACTAGCCCAGTCCATAGCAAAACCTATAGAAGTGACACCGATTAATCCTCCTATAGCTTTAACTTGCGTAAAAGCAACGCTAGCTGACATTTGGTCTTCTTTTCTAAATAAATCACCCAAAAGCGTCATGCAACCTGAATAAACGCCTTGAACAGCACCGCCCCATACAAATAGTAAAGCATAAGCAAAAAACAGTGATTTTATAGCTATTGGTAGGAAAAATGAGCTAAGTAAACTGAAGAAAAAGCTGATGATTACAACGTTATGTCTGTCTTTGAATTTATCAGAAACCCAACTGATTGCAGGTCCTGCTAAGAATCCGCCTAATTGAAACATTGAAAGCAAAATAGCTGCCTGTTCTGGAGTCATTCCTGCTGACATTCCATAAATAGTAATAAAAGATGGAACGCCCCAAACAATAATACCGCCAATAAAGGAACCGAACATTATTTTTTTGCCGTTTCTGATAATGAATTTAATTCTTGGTTTTGAGCCTCCTTTAAAGGGAGGTTTGCATTTTAGTAAAAATAAAACAGGAATTAGAGATGTTAATGATAGTGCTGCAACTATAGAAAACCCTAAAGCTCTTGCAGTAGAGGCACCGAAGAGATTTAAAAATATAGGACCTAATGCAAGACCACTGCTCATACCGCCAAGATAGCACGCCATTATAAAACCTCTTTTGTTTCCAAGTCTCTCAGAACCAATCCAGGTTTGATATGCAATACCAATAAGGTTTGAGCTAATACCGTAAATAAACATTCCAATAAGCCAAACTATAGGATTGTTGGTATATACCATAGGAATAACCACTGCAATTCTTCCAAAAGAGCCAGTTGCTACAGAACCTAAAACTCCAAGTTTACCAATTATAGTGCCTACTAAAGGGCTGAACAAAATAATAGAAGCTGCTTCTGCTGAAAGTATAATACCAATCATAACATTTGAAAAACTTCCAGAAGCTTTAAGTGTTACTGGAAATAGAACAGATGCAGCTCCAGAACAAATTTTCCCTAGAAAAATAGAAACTAAGACAAACCAGATACTTGAAGGTACATCTATTTTTGGCTTATTTTGCAGGATTTCTTCCATTGTTAACTCAATTGTCTTCTTCTTGTGATTTTAAAAGGACGAATTCAAAATTAATGATAAAATGGTCATTTTTGATTTCAGATTTTATTGATGAACCTAGAACAAATAATAACTCATGAATTATAGGAATATTTATTAAATCAGAAATTTCCATTTGTTGTTCCCAGTTTTCAGAAGCAATATTCTTTGCAATAAGTTCAGCTATTGATATATGTTTTTCATCTAAATCTTTTGTTGAAATAGAAAAAGTTTGCTGTAAAACCACATCTTTGTTTCTTTCATCAATTAACGTCGTCTTAGAATAAACTGGATTGTTGAACTGATTAATGAACAAATCATACAGATGACCTACAAGTTCTTCATAGGAGATAACGGGACCATAAACTATTTCTGGTATCGTTGGGTCTATGTCGTAAGTAACTCTGTCTGAATCTTCGATATGTAATTCTTTCTTTATATTATCAATAATATTTTTATTGGTTTCTAGCAAAGAAAAATTATCGAGGTCTTTTCTGTGGGTAGAATATTTTAATTCACCTAGAGTTAAAAGCTTATCTGCCATTTTTTCTAATTTTTTTTGTTCTAATTCAAGGTTTTTTAATAAAGAATCTTTGTCTTCTGATTTTTTTATAGAATCTAGTTTATTTGCCTCATATCTTAAAATATCAGAAGTTCGTTGATATTGGTTTCCGATTGAAGAAGATGATTGGTCTGCAAATCGTTTTGCAACTAAAAAATTTTGATAAATATTTTGTCGGCTTTCGTTTAACAAAAAAGTAAATCTTCTTGAAAACCAAACAAAAGTACCTAAGAGCAATGCCAATGAAACAGATACTATAAAAGCTCTTTTTGTAGCATCTTCCATAGGTTTACAACGATTTTTGAACTCATCCATACGTAAATCAGCCCCTAATGTGCCAACTACTTGCTTTTTTTTATTAAAAATAGGAGCATAAGCACTGTGGAATGTACCCCACCTATCTGTATATATTTTGTCTGTTATAGTTGGTTCTCTATCGTAATAGGCAGCTTTTATTAGGTCTTCACAAGCGTCTTCGTAAGGAGTCATTGGTATAGAAGGTTCTAGACTTGCCGCATCGCTATATATAGGTTTCCCGTCTTCATCAACAGAAATAGGATCGACAAGAAAGTAAATTTTGTTATCTACAACTGTATTTATATATATATATGCACAATGCTTCGTTCCTAATCTTGCTTTTTGCAACATTTTTATTATTTCTTGGTAATCTTCTCTTTCAGCATCTTTAGCTTCTTTAAAAGAAGCTATTTTTTCTCCATCTATTAAAGCTGCCATTCCTGAAACAGTTCGTAAAAGTCCATCTTTTATTTCCTGCTCTATTACTTCCATAGAGTTTGAATAAATAAAATATGCAGTGATAAAAGTAAGGCATAATGCAAACAAACCGAGAACAAAACCTTCAATAGCAGGACTTATAGTATATTTAATCGCTTTTTTAGGAGGTTCTTTATTTACAGAATATATATTTTCCATTTTACCCTCATTAAAAATAAATCAAATAGAAATATATCATAACTATTTAGTTAGGGCAAATGCAAACTTTATAATTGCAAATAGTGGGCTTTACCAGATGTATGTTGCTGCCGCGCCTGAATTTAATTGTGTGATGACATTGTTGTCTAAGTATTTAATTCTAAATTCAATCTTTTCATTTCCACTATTTAAAACAATGAGAACAATTTTGTTGTCAGGCGTTTCAAAAGCGGTACACTTAAGATTATCGTTAGATGATTTTGAATTAATTCTTACAGAACCTTCTTTAACGAATTTTGAAGCTTGTCCTATAATATAATAAGAAACATTATATGATAAAACTTTATTTGAGTTTTTATCTATGGTTATAGCTCCTTTACAGTCTGGACAACCGCCAAATGTATGTGGATCACAGTTTTGATCAGAGGCTAAATTCCATTCAAAAGCTGCATTCCCGTGATTATTAAGAGTTCCAATGATGACGTTATTTAGATGCCATTTGAAATCACCTGCAAAATCACCATTTCGTCCAGTCCATTGCTCTGTAAGCCAAAGTTTCTTTTCGGGTTGTTCCTGATAGACTTCAGACAAGATATTTATGTCACCTGCATATAGATGCCAGGCTGAACCGCTAACATATTTATTTGCATTTGAATCACCAAGAACGCTAAGAGCAAAATCTTTTTTGTCACAATTATGATCCCAACAGAATATTTCTATATCTCCAAAATCATTTTTTTCTAATGTAGGACCAAGATATTGTCCAATAAATTTTGCTTGACTAGAAGCATCCATTAACATACTCGGTTTGTTTGTACCACATTCAGGTTCGTTTTGAACAGAAATAGCACTTATATTGATTCCATTTTCTTTCATAGTCTGTAGATATTTAACGAAATAATCAGCATAAGCTTGATAATATTTTGGTTTTAAAGAGCCACCACCAAAGAGTCTATTCGTTTTCATCCATTTTGGAGCACTCCAAGGTGTAGCAAGTATCTTGATGTTAGGATTAATTTCTAGTATTTCTTTGAGGGTAGGTATTACTTCTTTGTCGCCAGCATAAATATTAAATTTTTTTAGTTCTTTATCGCTAAGTAAAAGCTTTTCATCATAAGAAAAACAATTTCTACTTAAATCTGAAGCTCCTATGCTGATACGAACCATACTAACTCCAATACCATCTTGAGGGTCATAAAACTTTTTCAAAACCTCAGCTCTATCGTCATAAGACATATTAGACAATAAGTAGGCACTTCCACCTGTTAGAGCAAAACCAAAACCATCAATAGTTTGATATTTTTCAGACTGATTTACTGTTATTTCGGAAATATCATTTGTATTTGTACCTATTTTGGGAGTTTCTTGTTTTGTTAAATATATTTTGGCTGAAGGATCAGTCAAAAACATTTGTATATTTTTTATCTCAAAAGGGTTGTTGATTTCAGATTTTTTTTCTGTTATTTGATTTGAAATCCTTTCTGTAAAAGTAGCAGTGTTTAAAGCAGGTATTTGGTTTTTCGATTGATTACTATTTTTTAAAAGACTTTTAATTTTTACTAAGCTAGGTTTAACTAAGTTTTTTTCATTATCTTTTTTTACTATTATTTCAGAATCTTCGTCAAAAGGATCTGCAAATAAATTATTTGAAAAAGATATAAGAATCATCAAGAATAAAAAATGTATTATATTAATACTTTTTTGCATAATTTACTCCATAAATACATTTAACTATTGCTACAAATACTCCAATAATTCTAACAGAATACTTGCAGTTTTTGCCAAATATAACCGCTTGTTTTAGCAAGTTTATTATGGCGTGGCAATCACAAATTTTTGATATTTAGTCACCGAAATAATAAATACTATTATATTATACTTTTTTAAGTTGTAAATAGTTTTGTATTTATTAGATTTTACGACAATAAAGTAATGAATTAAAAAATCTAAAAACAAATCTTTTCTTTTTTATTAATAAACTGTATAATCAAAAATTGATAAGAATATTTTTTATATTTATAATTTTTCAAGGAGTTCTAGAATGACAACTAGCGGTAAGCTTGCCGTTGTAGCAGTTGGTGGCAATTCTTTGATTTTAGATAAGAAACACCAGACTGTAGCTGATCAGTATGATGCAGCTTGCAAAACCATGGAACACGTAGCCGATAT
>CAJOQX010000430.1 GCA_905236865.1 Candidatus Rifleibacteriota bacterium | reverse complement strand
AGACACAAAAGATTTCAGAGAAGTTGATAAGATTCAAAGAAATCTTCTTCAGGGTTATCAATATGATATAGCTCATTATGCTTCAGCCGATGAAAAAGTTAAAGCTGAGAAATGCTACCTGACATTAGCCAAACAGTTGTTAAATAAAGAAAATCACAAATTTCAATACAAAGAAATAGAAAAAGGAGCTAGAGCTCAAAAATATTATTCAAGTATAGACTGGCTTCTTAGAGCTGATATAGTTCATTTGTGCAGACTTGTGACAGATGTAAAATATGACTTGGATGATTATGCTAGAAATGATTTCTTTAGAGCTTACACAACAGATTTATCGCTACTGATATCAATGAAAGATTTTTCCTTAAAGCAATATATTGTTGAAAATACACTTACAGGAAATACCAAAGGCGGGCTATATGAATGTGCTATAGCTGATGCACTTTATAAAAAAGGATTTCCTCTATATTTTTATAAAAACGAAACTTTAAAGAAAGAATTAGATTTTCTAATACAAATAGAAGGAAATGTTGTTCCAATAGAAGTTAAAAGTGGTAACGCAAAAGCAAATTCATTGTGTTCAATTATAAAAAAAGAGAAAGACATTTCCTATGCGTTTAAATTTACAGATGGAAACATCGGAGTAAGCGAAGATGGCATTATAACTTTGCCTTTATATATGGCTTCTTTTTTGTAATAAACCCAGCAATAAGTTATAAGCTTATAACTTATTGGTTTTTATTGTAGTCGGTAGTTGTTGTAGTTATTGTTATTAGAAGGTTAGACTGATTTTTATAAATATTTCTAGTTTTAGCACAGCCTTTTGCAATAATGCCCGTTGTATCATTTCAGCTTAGTCATGTTATTTTTCTCTTATACAACTATTTATAATAAATCAGAATGGCTTCCTGTTCTAGATGCTGTTAATATTAATTTATTATCGTCAATTGCATATATTAATAGCCAATCTGGTTGAATGTGACATTCTCTAAAACCTATATAATTTCCTTTAAGAGGATGATCTTTGTATTTTAAATCTAACTTTTCTCCAGATAGTAGTTTTGATAATACTTTTTCCAAAAGTTTCAGATTATATTTACGTTTTTTTATTAATTTATAATCTTTATTAAACTGTGTTGTTGTTGCTAACTTGTATTTCATTTATTCTAACTCGGAATCTAAGTCTGAAAATAGTTCTGATACAGAATTATACAATTTAGCTTTCTTCTTACCTGACATTATATCTTTAGTTTCTTGAATAGCTTCTTCTGTTTCTTTATTAAATTTTTTCTCTTTCTTTAATTCAAAGGGAAGACCGCCAATCATAACCGATTTATTCAAGAAAATATTAATAGCATCGCTTAACGTTATTCCAAATGAAGAAAATAATTCTTCTGCATTCTTTTTTAAAACAGGATTAACCCTAATATTTATATTAGCTGTTTTCAATGTCATATTTTTACCTCTTAAAATATTGTGCTCCAATTGTTTTACATTGTCAATACTTTTATTCTTCTATAGAGCAAACGCAAAATGTTTTGGCTAAAATAAAACAACCTCTGTGAGCCACAGAGGTTGCTGGTAGTCGAACTTGATCTTTTGAATCGCATTTTCTTTTTCGATATCCGTATTTTGCTACGTAACAGCTACGTAGCTTTTACTATTTTAGGGGTTAGAGGAAATAGATTATAGGCAGAGGCTGTGCTAAAACTAGCTTTTTACTTTAAAATTAGTTTTGTCTAGTTATTTTAAAATCCCCCTTAATCCCCCTTTACGAAAGGGGGCGAGAACATTGCTCTATACATTGAATTTTTAACAAATTCTTAGTTTTTAGACAAACTATAGGCAGGGAGGTTGTTATGGCTATCTTTTCTTTTATAGAGCATAAATGAGTTGAACAAGAAAAAAACTATCTATTAAATCTTTTAAAAATTTTAAAGTTGGCACGGTATATGCGATAACTATAATTGGTTGATGAAAAAAAGGAATCAACCTAATGATTAAGTTAAATTACCTAATTATAGGAGGGAATATAAAATGTCAGT
>CAJOQX010000429.1 GCA_905236865.1 Candidatus Rifleibacteriota bacterium | reverse complement strand
TTTATATTACTCTAGGTTGTTTATATTTACAAGTAAATAAATAAAACAATACAGGATAATGAACAGTTTATATTATATAAAAAAAGATGAAAAATTTGATATAACCCCTAATACTATAAAAAAAATATATAATTTACCTCTTTTCAAAAAAATTCCAGATGAAGCAATAGATTTCTTCGTAGCTGGTAAAATCTATGAGGAACTTAAACGTAATCCTTATTATACTGCAAATATCTATATTAGAGGTTCATGGTGTTGCAGAATTATAGAAAACCGTAAGGCTGAAGTCGAGTTACAGCAATTAGCTATTAAATTTTTTAAATTATCCTTAGAAAAATCTACTATTTCTAATCCTGATAATGTCCCAATAGTTTCATATCTTATTGGAGAATTATATAGAAGATTAGAAGACAGAAAATCTGCTAGGGAATGGTTTGTTTCTACAGCAGAAAGTATCATAGACCCAGAACAGCAATGGCTTTTAGAATTAATTCAAAAGCAGGCTGAATTAAATGAATATATCATAAATTAAGGAGATTTTGCTTATGAACAAAAAGGCAAAGAAATTAGAAAAACATTTAGCCGAAATTAAAATGGAAAATGTTTTCCAAAAAGAAGAACTAAAAGACGAACTTAACACAGTTCTTTTTAGAAGCTTCATGGAAATTGAAGGTTTACAGTTGCCTTTAGTTGTTATTCTTGATGATAGTATTTATTCTATTGTTAGAACGCTTGTTATTGGAAAAGGCATTAACGAAAAAAATCAAAAATTAGTTACTACAGTTCTAAATGAATTAAATTCTACATATAAAGCTTTTAAATATCTTGCAACCAATAATGGTGAAATTATTCTTGATATTTGTATACCGTGCACAGAAGAAACATTTGATCCAAACCTCGTTCGCATTATGCTTGATGTAGCTATAAAGAATTTAAACGAAAACTATCGTAAAATCATTAAAACTGTATGGGATGAAGATAAAACTGAAAATGTTTCTGAAAATAAATAGTTTTCTGAAATAAATTACTTATTAGAGTTTATTACTAAAATTTTCCATATTAAACTCCTCTCAAAATCTCCTAAGAATTATATCTTAGGAGATTTTCATATCTTATAATAATAGAAAAAGATTGAAGTATATCTTTTTAAATTATAAAATATATAAAATTTAAATAATGTGAGGGAAAAATGAAAATTTATTTTTTTATAATGATTATGATTACAATCGCAGCTAATTCTTTATTTGCAGAAGTGTCAAGAAAATTACCCAAACCTCCTAAAGCTAAGAAAATACCAGTAACAACAATCAAACACGGTGTTAAACTTGTAGATAATTATTCTTGGTTACGTGATCAGAATGAAAAGAAAAGCGATGATGTAATGAATTATCTTAAAGCCGAAAATGCTTATACTAGAAAGGTCATGAAAGATACTGAATTGCTACAAGAGCAGCTTTT
Organism: Candidatus Rifleibacteriota bacterium; assembly: GCA_905236865.1. GTDB lineage: Bacteria > Muiribacteriota > Ozemobacteria > Ozemobacterales > Ozemobacteraceae > RUG334. The sequence continues at coordinate 6,187 of CAJOQX010000429.1, read as the reverse complement.
TAACGAAATGAAAGCTAGAATGAAAGAAGATGATTTGTCTGTACCTGTAAAAAAAGGAAAATATATGTATTACTCAAGGACAGAAAAAGATAAACAATATCCTATTTATTGTAGAAGATTAGTTGATAATTCTAAGCCAGAAGAAATTTTATTAGATGAAAACGAATTAGCAAAAGGTAAAGAATTTTTTGATTGTGGAACCATTGAATTAAGTTCTAATGAGGATATTCTTGCTTATACGGCAGATTTTGATGGCGATGAACATTATAGCCTTCATTTTATTGATTTAAAAAGCCATAAAGCACTTCCTGACGTAATAGAAAATATAACCACAAACATTGAATGGGCAGAAGATAATAAAACAATTTTCTATACGATAATGGATGAAACAACACGCCCATATCAGATTAAACGTCATTTGTTAGGAACTGACCCTAAAAATGATGATATAGTTTACGAAGAATCAGACCAAATGTTTGCTTGTAGTATTTTCAAAAGTCGAGATAAAAGATTTCTTTCAATTACTACAGGTTCAACAACCACTACTGAAGAATATTTATTAGAAGCTAATAATCCAACTGGTAAATTTAGACTCTTTGCACCACGTAAACAAGATATTGAATATTACGTTTCTTTTCAACATCCTTATGTTTATATTACAACTAACGAAAATGCTCTAAACTTTAAGGTTATGAGAACAACTGAAGACAAGTTAGAAAAAAAATATTGGGAAGAATTTATCCCACATAATGAAAATGTTTATATTGATTCTATTGCCACTTTTGAAAACTATGTGGTAATCACTGAACGTGAAAGAGGTTTACAAACTCTTAGATATATAGATGTTAGAACAAATGAAAGTATTAATTTACCTTTTGCTGAAGCAGTATATTCTGTTTCATTAGGAAATAATCCTGAATATAAAACAGATAAGCTTAGATATGTTTATTATTCTCTAACTACTCCTGAATCTATTATTGATTACGATTTTAACACTGGTTTATCAGAATTAAAAAAGCGAAGAGAAGTATTAGGTGATTTTGATTCTAGAAATTATGTTTCTGAAAGAATATTTGCTACAGCAGATGATGGAACTCAAATACCTATTTCGTTAGTATATCGAAAAGATATGTGGGGAAACGGTGCTGCTAGTATGTATTTAACTGCCTATGGGGCTTATGGTGTTTCTAGTGACCCATATTTTGCTTCAGTATTTCTTTCTTTGTTGGATAGAGGTTATGTTTATGCTATTGCCCACATCAGAGGTGGTCAGGAAATGGGACGTAAATGGTATAATGATGGAAAGTTGCTTAATAAGAAAAATTCCTTTACAGACTTTATCGCTTGTGCAGAACATCTGATACAACAGGGCTATACTAAGGCTCAATACCTTGCAATTGAAGGTGGAAGTGCTGGTGGCTTATTAATGGGAGCTGTTGTAAACATGAGACCAGATTTATTTAGGGTTGTAGTTGCGGATGTTCCTTTTGTTGATGTTATTAATACAATGTTAGACCCATCATTACCTTTAACTGTAGGGGAATATGAAGAATGGGGCTGTCCTGAAGACAAAAAATATTTCGATTATATTCTAAGTTATTCTCCTTATGATAATATTGAAGCTAAGAATTATCCTAATATTCTTGTAACTGCAGGACTTAATGACCCAAGAGTTTCTTATTGGGAACCAGCTAAATATGTAGCAAAACTTAGAGCTATGAAAACAGACAACAATATGTTATTGCTCAAAACAAATATGAATGCAGGACATTCTGGAGCTTCAGGACGTTACGATTATTTGAAAGAAGTAGCTTTTACCTACGCTTTTATCTTTAAAGTTCTTGGTACCTATTATTGATTTTTCTTTACAATAGCTCCCCATCAAATTTTTGGGGAGCTTTCAACTAATCGATTTCAAAAAATCTATAACTCTATTTGTTATAAAATCAGGTGTTGAAGCACCTGCTGAAACAGCAATTATCTTACAATTTTTAAAATCTTCAATTTTTAATTCCTCTTCAGTTTCAACTTGTCTCGTATTAGGGCAAATTTCAGAAGCTATTTGTGCTAATCGCTTCGTGTTAGCACTGGATTTCCCTCCTACTATTACCACAGCATCAGCTTCTGATGCTAGTTCTTTTATTTCGTTTTGGCGTAAAGAAGTTGCTTGACAGATTGAATTACAAACAATGGATTCATTCGATTTGCTCTTTAATACATCTGCTATTCTTTTATACTCATCACCATTAAAAGTAGTTTGAGATATAATCATAATTTTATTTTGTGGTAAAACCGAATTTGCACTTTCTACGCTTCCTATAACTTGATAATTTTTGGCAAAGCTTTGTAAGCTTAATATTTCTGGGTGGTCTTTATCTCCAATAATAAATATTGTATAATCTAAATCGCTATATTTTTTTATCTGTTTTTGACTAGTCTTTACATGAGGGCAGGTTGCATCTACCGTTCTTAACCCTTTTGCTTCTATTTCTTCTATATCTTCTTTGGGCATACCATGGGCACGTATAATTACTGTTCCTTCATTTATACTTTTCCAGTCTTCGCTTGTTTCAACACCTTGTTCTTTTAAATAGCATATTGCCTGTGGGTTATGAATCAAAGGACCGCAAGTGTATACTTTTGAAGATGATTTTTTTGCTGTTTCTAATGCTAACTGCATAGCACGTTTGACACCCATGCAAAAACCAGATGTTTTAGCTAACTTTATTATTGGCATAAATACCCCATATTTTTAGAATTAATATTTCACTTTTTGTATTGATAATTTTATTTTTTATTTATAAATATTACTCTAATTTATGTTTTAAATAAAGATTTTTCGTGTTATTCTATTTATGCTATCTGTATTTAGTTGAAAATAGCTGAAATTATATAAAATTTTTTTATATTATATTTTTTATTTGAAGGTAAAATTATGAAAAAATACATCAAATATTTATTTTTAATCCCATTAATTCCTTTTGTATTTATAATTTATAAATTTTTAAAGTTTTGGTTTAAATCAACAGGTGGCAATGATGGTTGGATTGCAGAAGAACAACCATCAGAAATTTGGCGTAAAGCTACAGTAATATTTTGGCGTATATTTTTTACTATATATAATGGTTTAAGAATTGTTAATATTGAAAATAGAGATAAAAATCTTGAAAAAAATTGTGTTTATGTAGCTAATCATGAATCTATACTAGATGGTTTTATTCTTGCTTGTACTGTTTGGCATCCATTATATATTATGGTTAAAAAAGAAGCCTTTGAAATGCCATTAAAAGGTTATTATTTAAGAAAAGTTTGTTGTTTTCCTGTAGATAGAACTAGAACCGATATGGTAGCTATTAAAACAGCAATAAGACATTTATCAGAAGGTAAGTTCTTGGGACTTTTTCCAGAAGGAACTAGAAACAGAGAAGGTTATGTAAGCCCATTTAAATCAGGTGCTATAAAATTAGCATTGAAGAAAAAATTACCTATTCACCCTATATATATAGCTAACTCTCATAATATTACTCCGCCTAATAGCATTTTCCCAAAACCTGCAAAACTTACTGTGATTATGCTTGAACCTATAGATACAAAAGCTGAATTAGAAGCGGGTAAAACAGAAAAAGATATAGAAAAGATGCTTTACGATAGAATCACAGAAGCTGGCTCAAAATTCATGGGTTATGATGTTCGTGCTAAGAGCTAATTATGTTAATCAAATTATTCTAACTTTGGTTTTATTTTTCCAGAAATAATATTATCTAAAATTCCGCTTTTATCTGACTTGGCTAAATCTTTAATGATTGATATTATGTATCTTTCATATAATGAACTGCCAGGAACTTTCCATGAATTTAGAGTTATTTCTGAAATAAATGTATTATTCCCATCATTTGAAAGAACAAAGCTTATCACAAGTCTTTTCAAAGTATAACCAGAACCAATTAGATAATAACGTAATTCTTTATCTTTAAAAGTATGTCTAACTTTTAATAGACAAAAAGTATCTGTGGTGGTAATTCTTATAGAAGATAGAAAGGCATTATATTCGCCAGATGTTAAATTAAAACTTTGATCTATTAAATTGTCTTTAAAACTTTTCCCTAATTTTTTTTCTTGAAGTGACCAAAAATCCTGTTCGTTAGGACCTTCAAAATTAGGTAGTTCTTGTTGTATTCTTATATTTGAGATAATTGGAGTAATAAAATAAAAGATTACAAGGATAAAAATTGTTAAAAAAGATATGAAACTGAAAAAAAAGCAACCAATTCCTTTTATAAAGGCAATAAAGTTGCTTTCTTTTTTTGTTTTATGGTTAGAAATTTCGGTCATTCTCAGCCGATTCTTTCCAAAACGGATTTTTCTTCGAAAGATAAAAGCTTTTCTATATCCAGAATGATAATAAGTTTTTCTTCTATTTTTGCAACACCCTGAATATATTGAGAATTAATATTTGCAGAAAACATAGGCGGAGCTTTTTCTATTTCATCAGCATAGAATCGCATTACTTCAGAAACATTATCAACAATTAGCCCAACTTGATTTTTTTCTATTTCTACAATTAGTATTTTACAGCTTTGTTTAGCTGATTCATTAAATGTTAAATCGAAACGTTTACGTAAATCAAGAATAGGAATAATTTTTCCTCGAATATTAATTACTCCTTCAACAAATTGAGGTGATTTTGGAATCTTCCTAATTTCAGTCATCTGAACAATTTCACGAACTTTATTTATGTATATTGCATATTCATCTTCGCCAAGATAAAACCCTACGGCTTGAACTTCTTGTCTTACGCTTATTTTTTTTTGTAATGCCATTATTGATTTCCCTTATCTTTATTTATTTCATTTTGTTGAACTGATTTTTCAAAAGCCTCTTTTTTATTTTTTGCATAAATCAAATATTGAGCTATTTCAGCTAAGATTATTCCAGCATCATCAAGCCATCCAACAACAGGAATTGTATCTGGAACTATATCTATAGGACTTAATACGTAAACTATAGCTAGAATCATTAATAATCTTTGAGCATTAGGATTGTTATGGAATCTTTTTATTAATGATAAATTTTCTGGATTGTTCATATTAATTTAACTCAAAACTTAATGGAAGAACTTCTTTTATGTTAGTTCGTTTAATTTCGCCTTTGTTATTGGCAAGTAAAATTTCCATATCATGAGAAAATTCACTAATAACTTGTCTACAAATTCCACAGGGTGGAGTAAATTCTTCTCTGTCAACAAATATAACAAGTTTTTCAAATTCTCTTTCGCCATTTACTACAGCGGAAAAAATAGCGGTTCTTTCAGCACAGTTAGTTGCTCCAAAACTAGCATTTTCTACATTGCATCCTTGAAAAATTTTGCCTGATTTTGTCAATAGTGCAGCTCCAACATGAAAGTTAGAGTATGGTGCATAAGCTTTTTTGCTTGCTTCTATTGCTGAATTAATTAATTCTTGATCTGTTACCATCAAATCACTCCTTGATTTAAAACGTCACTATGAGCATACAATATATGTGTGACATTCAAAAAATTATTTTTTTATATTATAAAAAAGATAGAAATAAAAGACAACAAAAAAATATAAAATAAAGAACTTCTATAATTATTCAAAACAAAAAACACCTCCGAAGAGGTGTTTTTGTTTTGAATACAAAAGAATTAACGTTTTGAGAACTGTGGTCTTCTTCTTGCAGATTTAAGACCGTATTTCTTTCTTTCTTTCATTCTTGGATCACGAGTTAAATAACCAAGTTTCTTGAGAGAAGATCTGAATTCTTCGTTAAATTTTACAAGAGCACGAGCAATACCATGGCGAAGTGCACCTGATTGACCAGTGCTACCACCACCGTTAATATTAGCGTAAATATCAAATTTACCAAGTGTTTCAGTAGCAGTTAAAGGTTGAACAACAATTTTTCGAGTGAAAGCGATTGGAAAATATTGTTCAATCGGTCTTTTATTAATAATGATTTTGCCATCGCCTTTGCACAAACGAACACGTGCAGTAGCTGACTTTCTTCTACCTGTTCCCCAGAAAAATAAATCTGCCATTTTTTATTGCTCCTTTCTTATTTAATAAGTTTAACAGCCTTAGGTTGCTGAGCAGTATGTGGATGTTCAGCACCAGCGTAAACTTTAAGCTTACCAAGATATCTCTTTCTCATTTTGTTACGAGGAAGC
>CAJOQX010000428.1 GCA_905236865.1 Candidatus Rifleibacteriota bacterium | reverse complement strand
GCTTCCTGACATTTCTTTTGGAAACGTTTCAAAGCCTTTTCTAAAGGTTCGTCTTTTAATACTCTTACTTCTGCCATACAATTCACCCCCCTTCTGATATTCAAATCAGAGAGGTTTTCTCTCGTAAATTCGATTTTCTGCTCAAATAACTTTATCGCCTAATGCTCGACCACCAAGTATATGGAAATGAAGATGTGGAACTGTTTGTCCACCATCAGCACCGCAATTGTTTATAATGCGGAATCCATTATCTAGTTTGTTTTCTTTTGCAATTTTAGCTATTGCAGAAAAAACAGCCGACAACATTTTTCCATCTGAAGCATCTTTTTCTGCTGCACTTACGATATGTTTACGAGGAACAACCAATATATGAACTGGAGCCTGTGGATTAATATCTTTAAATGCAACTACATCATCGTCTTTATAGACAATGCTTGAAGGAATTTCTCCATTGATAATTTTACAAAATAAGCAGTTTTCCATAATGGGGTGAATTGTACACTCTTAAAACTTGTTTGTCAACATTTTTCTACTAGAAAAATTTAATCAACCGAATTTTCCAATACAGCTTCACCATATTTACCAGGATTATATTTACCCTTATTAGTTGATAATGGTGAGCGTAAGAAACGAATTGCTCTTACACCAGCATCCCATGCTTCGGTAATATCACTGTCAGAATCACCATAATATATTTTAACATTATTTTCTTTTATAAATTTAGCTTTGCTAACATATCCAGTAAATATTGCTTTTGGTTGGTCATCGCCTAATCCAAATGCTCTATGAAGCAATTGAGTAAGAATTTCATTTTTAGGTGCTTGGGGTCTTGCAGTAATGAAGAAAATCTTATCACCATGCTTCTTATGCATTTCAATCAATCTTTTTGCTGATTCTTTAGGAATACTTAATTTATCAAATTTAGTGCATTGATCGTTCCAAAACTGCATATTGCTAAGAGGCTTCTTTCCATAAATGTTTTCACCATTAGGACCATCTGTATTGTTAAATGCATAATAGAAGCCAGGAGAAGAAAACAGTGCTGTGTCATCAACATCAAGACCTATAGCTATTGGTTCTGGTGGAAGTGATTTTTCAATATCTTCAACAGAAACAGTATAATAAGCATTGAATTTTTTTATTTCTGCTGCCGATAGAGAACAAGCAACACAAGCAAACAAAACAACAAATAATACAGCTAAACGTTTAAAGTTCATTTGAATCCCCCTACTATTTTTTTACTAAATAAATAGTTTAAAATTTTAATTCAGCAATTTCAACTTTTTTTTGAAAAAAATTTAACTTTCTTTAACCATTTTATTCACTAAAATAGGAGCGAGCAATCTCTCTATCATCAAAATGAATAGTTTTATCTGCAAAATATTGTCCTATTTCGTGCCCTTTTCCAGCAATCAAAACGGTATCTCCAGCTTCTGCAAGATCAAGAGCTTTAAATATAGCTTCTTTTCTATCAACAATTTGTAAAACTTTTTTATTCTCTGGTATACCAACTGAATTAATTCCTACCATTATTTCGTCTATAATAGTTTGAGGGACTTCATTTCTAGGATTGTCAGATGTAACTACAACTATATCAGAATATTCTAAGGCAGTTTTTCCCATAATTGGTCTTTTTTCATGAGAACGATTTCCGCCACACCCAAATACGCTAATCAATTTTTTTTCTGTAACAGGTCTCAAAGCCATCAATACATTTTTCAAAGCATCTGGACTATGGGCATAATCTACAATAACATTTATTCCCTTTTTATTTTCAATAGCTTCTAATCTGCCAGGAACAGCTTTTAAAGCCTCTAATCCTTTACTAATAGTATCTAAATCAATGCCTAAAACATTGCATAAGCCAGCAGCCATCAAAGCATTAAAAACGTTATAGTTACCACCTAGATTAATTTTGCATTTTTTTTCTTTACCTTTACAACAAAGTATAAAACTGCTTTCAGAACCCTTAACTATTGCATTTTTTGCATATATATCAGCTTCTTTAGAATTTAAAGAAAGTGTAACAACGTCTAATCCAGCTTTTTTACAATCATCTGCTAATTTTTTTCCATATTCATTATCAATTCCGATAACATTTTTCTTGTCCTTAAAAGGAAGCTCTGTAAACAAACGTTTCTTAGCATTGTAATAATCTTCCATATTTGGGTGAAATTCTGTATGCTCAAGGCTAAGATTAGTAAAACCAGCAACAGAAAAACTTATATTTTCAACTCTCCACATCTTTAAAGCGTGGGAACTTACTTCCATTACCCCTTGTTTAACGCCATTTTTTAATGCCTTAGCCAATAAAGAATGAATTACCAATGATTCTGGAGTAGTATTTTTTGCCTGAATTACTTCATCAACCATATCATAATCTATAGTTCCCATTCTAAATGCCTTACCATAAGCTACATTTAAAATACTTTGAACCATATATGATATAGTTGTTTTTCCTTTTGTGCCTGTTATACCAATCAGCTTCAACTTTTCAGACGGATTATCGTAAAATTTTGCCGATAATTCTGACAAAGCAGCTCTTGCATTTGAAACTTTTACTAATGGAATATCAACTTTTTTAGTATTTTCCTCTAGCAAAGCCGCTACAGCACCATTTTTAATAGCATCATTCAAAAAAACACTTCCATCAATATTATTGCCTGACAAAGCAACAAATAAATTTCCTTTTTTTATATTTCTTGAATCATAAGATATTCCAGTTATTTCAATATTTAGATTGCCTATTGTCTCTATTGTATTTGAGGGCAATAAATCACGTAAAGTTTTCATTTAAATCTCCGTTGTTAGTTAATCAGTAATATTCGATGAAAGTTTGATTCTTAGAATTTTAGAGGCAGGAAACGGCTTTCCTGCTGGTGGGCGTTGGTTGACAACAATACCGTCTCCTTCGTAAATTGCTTTAAGTCCCAAACTATTTATAGTATTAATAGCCGATTTCATTGATTTTCCTACAAGATTAGGAACTACTTTCACACCATTATTAAGAGAAGCATTGTTAGTTTCTGAACTTTCAATCTTACTTGTAAAAGACGAAATAGCCCCATTTTCTACCGTATCGCTTTTATTTGCTATTTCAAGAAGCCTATTTACCCCCATAGTCGATGTCTTAACATTCTTATCTGGTGGAACTTTTAAATAATTCAAAACTTTATTTGCTATTACTGCAAATGATGGAGCAGCTAATCTACTACCAAACATAGTCTTAACATCACCTTTAGGTTCATTTAAAGCTACAAACACAACAATACGTGGTTCCATTGCAGGAGCCATACCAATAAAAGATGTTACTAATTTAGTATTTGAATAGCCCATTGTACCATCTGGTTTTCTTTCTGGTTTTTGAGCTGTACTTGTCTTTCCACCAGAGGTATAGTCGTCTAAGGTTGCACGAGATCCCCCACCCTCATCTACAACACCTCTTAACATAGAACGCAACTTTCTAGCTAGCTGAGGAGAAATAACTTTTCTTATTATTTCTGGCTCAAATTCTTGCTTATAATCTCCATCAGCAGAAGAAATACTTTTTATTAATCTAGGTCTAATCAAATTTCCACCATTAGCAATAGCAGAGTAAGCCTGAATAAGTTGCAAACTTGTTACCGTCAATTCCTGACCAATACACAAAGAAGAAGGTGAAAAAGGTGACCATTTTGATGGGGGTCTTAAAATACCATTGCTTTCAGACACAACTTCAATTCCTGTTGGTTCACCTAAGCCAAATCTTTTATACATACGATAAATCATATCGTTTTCAAGCAGTTGCGACAACTGCAACATAGCAGCATTGCAAGACTTTGCTACAGCTTCATTTATATCTAATAGTCCATGATGACCAGTACATTTCATTATACGTTTATGTTCACCTTTTAATTCACCATAACCTTTACAATAAAACCTTGTTCCTGAATCAATTTTATGATTTTCTAGCCCTGTAGCAGCGGCAATTATCTTTATACATGAACCAGGCTCAAACATATCTGTAGCTGGCCTATTTTTTATGTTAAATGCATTGCTATGACTAAAGTTATTTAAATCAAAAGTAGGATAGCAAGCCATACCTAATATTTCACCAGTATATGGGTCTGCAACAATTCCAGTAATGTCTAATGGGTCATATTTTTTTGCAAGTGCTTGAAGTTCTGTTTCTATTGTATGTTGTATAAAAGTATCAATAGTTAGTGTGATATTACTTCCACCCATTGGCGGTCTTATATTCTTAACAACCCCTGCTCCTTTGTTTCCACTTATACTAATATCCTCTTGAATAGCAATACCAGGATAACCTTTCAAAGAATTATCATAAAGCTTTTCCATCCCTTCCAAGCCCAACTGTTCTTCACCGCAAAAACCAATTATATTAGCAGCCAAACTATTTTGAGGATAATACCTTTTAAAATGACTTTCTAAATTTATTCCCTTAATGTTTAATTGTTTTATTTTGTTAGCGAGATTTAAGTCAACATTTTTACAAAGAAGAGCATATTGGCTTTTCTTCGATTTTTTTATTATTTCTTCTCTAGTTAGTGGAAGTAGTGTTGATAAAGTTCCTGCAACTTCGTTTATATCTTTTACTTCTCGTCTATAAAGATAAACATTATAAGTTTCTATTGAAATTGCCAATTCGATATTATTTCTATCAGTAATAACCCCTCTTTTTACTTCTAGCTTACGTTGATTAGTGTGGTTGCTTTTAGATATTTTTGACCATTGTTCATATTGATAAATTTGGAGATAGCATAATCTTGCAGAAAAAACTATAAATACAATAATGGCAACTATTATCAAAGCAATTACTCTATAAATTCTTGGATTCAATAGTTTACTACGCATCTTGCTATTTCCTTATTTTCTTAAATCTTTTCAATCACTCTTAATCTTGCAGAACGTGCTCTAGGATTCCTTAGTATTTCATCTTCTTCTGCAAAAATAGCTTTTTTTGTCAAAACTTTTACACTAGGTTTTTTACCGCAGACACACACAGGAAAATTAGATGGACATTCGCAACCTTTTACGTTCTTTTGTATAAAATTTTTAACCAATCTATCTTCAAGAGAATGGAAAGAAATAATACTTAAATGTCCTCCCTTATTAAGACAGTCAAGAGCAATGTTCAGAAAATTGTTGATTTCTTCTAATTCATGGTTTACTGCTATTCTTATAGCTTGAAAAGTTTTTGTGGCAGGGTGAATATGTTTTTGATTCTTAGGAAGAGCAGGAACAACACTGCAAACTACTTTCGCTAATTCCTCAGTGGTTTCAAAAGGCTTATTTTCTCTAAACTTTATTATAGCTTCTGCTATTTTTCTGCCAAATCTTTCTTCGCCATATTCAAAAATTATTTTTTCTAACTCTGACTTTGAAAGTGAATTTACTAAATCAGCCGCTGTTTCGCCTTCCTTTGGATTCATACGCATATCTAAAGGACCAGATTTAGAAAAAGAAAACCCCCTCAAAGGATTATCTAGTTGATATGAAGAAACCCCTAAATCTAAAAGTATTCCATCAGCTTTTTCTATACCAGCATTTTCTAAGACCATCTTTAAATCTGATGCATTTGCTTGATACAGACATAATCTAGAATCATCAAAAGTATCTCTGGCATAAGACAATATTTCGGAATCGCGATCAATTCCTATAGCTAGTTTTATTGCTTTGTAATAAGAAAGTATTTCTCTAGTATGCCCACCCAATCCAAATGTTCCGTCAACAAACACTTCTCCATTTTCTGGCATAGCATATTTAACGACTTGTTCGAGCAAAACAGGTTTATGTTCAGGTTTGATATTATTTACCATAAATTTCCTTCCAATTACTAGGCAATTTTATAAAATATGGCTTTCCTGGCTCTACCATACCTAGTTTTTTCGCTTCTTCACTAATTTTATCTATTGCTCCAACTTCTGTTTGTCGTGCCTTTTGTTCTTGATTACTGCTTTCAAGATTTTCGATAGTTTTGCTGTGTTCTTTTATTTTGCTTTTTATTTCAACAGCTTTTGTGCATAGTGCAATATAATAAGACAACATACAAATCAACAGAATTATCGCTGTAAAGTATAGTCTTATTATTCGCTTTCTTCTAGCGATTTCCTCTGGAGAAACTTCTTCTCGAGGATCAACTCTAATTCTTCCTTCTTCTGGAAGCATTGAAGAAACTTTTCTGTTCAAGTTACACCTTCACTTTTTTGTACATAAAAAAAGGAAAACCCGATATTCGGATTATCCCTTTTTTTATTCTAACTTAAGAGAACCTATTTATCGTCCGTTAAGTGTACCATTTTGTCGGTCAAATTCCAATATGCTTTTAACTTTTTTTTCAAGATTTGATACAGATTTTCTTTCTTCGCCACTTAAACTAGAAATTGTGTTCAATACTTTATTTATAGACTCAGGTTTTCTTTTATATTCTTCATTTATCTGATTAATAAGTCTTTCTTCAACACAAGAAAGTAAATCTGCTCTTTCAACAACAACACGTTCAGAGGAAACGCTTCTAGTTTTATTCAAACGTCTTGAAGAAGCTCTAGCAAGATTCTTTATTTCTGCTTCTGAAGTAGGTTGCATAAAATCACTGATTAATTTCATCACTTCATTACGTTGTGGTTTGCTATTTATAGCTTCAATATTGAATCCAAATAACATCAGTCTATAACCATCTAATACTTTTATTGCAGCTGCTCCAGAAGAAGTTATGCCTCTTCCGAATGAACCAGGCTTATGATCTGGACCATTCATTTCTCTGTCATCTGCTTTGTCACGAGCACCTTCTTCATACTTAAATATGGCTTCTGCCCCTGACAATGGATCTATTTCGTCTGGCCATTTCTGATTATTTGAACCATCTCCACCAAAAATCTGGAAACTATGACCTCCACAAACTTTTATTCCTGAAACAACATGAACATTAACATCGTCTTGAACGAATCTAGCTTTACATCTTGTTTTTAAGAAATCACTATCTCTCAAACAAAATGCTATATCTTGCCCATCAAGAACACATCTTCCACCTGATTTCAAGAACTGGTCAATAGAATCAACTTCTTCTTCTGTCAAACTTTGTTCAGGTGTAGAATCAGAACAGTTAATCAACACCCAACCGTCTAAGTAACGTTTTAACACTTCTGGTCTAATATCACCATCAAAGAAACGATCCCAAACATCGTATTTTATACCAGCACTTTTCAACATATCTTCCAAAATTGGTGCTGATAGACCTTGACTGTCTGTATAAACCAAAAGCACATGACCTTCAGAAGAGAACTGTTCTTTTGTAACGAAAGAGGTTCTAAGCTGTGATACAGGTATACCAGGCCCTTTCAAAGTAAAACCCATTTTTATTTCTGAATTTACAGGAGTACCTTCAGTTACAGTGAATTTAAATGCTGGGAGAACTTTTGATTTACCACCAGCAGGAAGATTATCCAAGCTTATTTCAAACTTTTTGTTGTCAAGATATTTGCTATTTGTAAATCCACCAAGGGTTACAGAATCCATAGTTTTACGACCAAAGTTTCTTACAGAAACTTTAACGTCAACTTCTTCGCCAGCAGCTATACGCCCATCTTTGTTCTTATCTTCAAAGATAACATCTTCAAGCTTCAAATATGGAATATTAGGATTTGAAACTTCGGCAAGGAATTTCATCCACTGAGTTTCTATTGCCAAATCATGAATTTTGTATCGAGCTTTGAAATTTTTAAAACCCTGTCTAGTTGGGAAGAATATTGAAAGCCCTCTGCTTTCTTTAAACTTTTCGCCATTAACTGCAAGCTTATTAACATAACCATCTTTTCCACCGTTGCCACAAACACCTTTTAACAAGCGTGTCGCAGCACTCTTTACAGCAGAACAAGCATGAGTCTTCTGTATGAGAATTGCTAGAAAATGACCTAAATCCACATAATCACCATAAGAATATTTTAAAGCTTCATCTCTGGCAAATTCATATTTATCAATATCTTTAATATTGCTAATTGCCACTTGGCAGAAATTATCCAAATCGTCTTGAAAATCATCTGATTTGGAATGGTCAATAACAGAAATAGCTACAGCAGTATTACCCTGTGCTGTGATTCCACCAGCATAAGACTTAGCGTAGGCTTCTGTTATTTTTCTAGCCAATTCGATACCTTCAATTTCTGGTTCAGAAGTAACTATTGCGGCAATCTTATCGTAAGGCCAGCCTCTTTCTGGTTCAAGATCTGGAGAACCTAACTGACATTTAGCATATTTACGAGTTGTCCAAGCAACTTCAGCCATTTGCATCAAACAAGCATCAAAACCCATTATTTCGAGAGGCTTACCAGTAATATCAATTACCTTTGCCAAAGTTTTACCCAATGTTGGAATATTCATAGATGTTTTAGAAGAATCATCATAAGAAATATTATAACTTATTGGATTTGAAGAAGGCTTTTTACCTGATGGCAAACCGATTTCACCAATATCACCTTCGAACATATCGGGGCTTATTTCTTTCCAGCCTGTACCGTGATTCCAAAGAATCAAAGCATACTTTCTTGCAGGATAGTTTTCAACAGCCCAAGAGACAAAATCTGTCAAAGCTTTTGGAGATGCCATATCAACATCACCAAGGTCTCTAACTGCTGGAGAAGTCATTTTTTTTGTGTTTTTATCTTTGATAATATAAAAACGTTTGGCGCCTTTCCATTTAAGCTCAGAATCTTGGGAATAATTACCATTGCGGTCTATTTGTGCGACAAAATTAACTTCATCAGTAGAACCATATTTTTCTAATTCGTTAATATCTAGGGAGGTTGCAGCTTCAAGGTTGTTGTCGGCTGCCATAAAAAGCATAAAAGTCCATTCTTTTTCGGGTTCAGAAGCTTTTGCTACAGAGTTAGATAGAATAAAACTAAAAACAAACATCGCTATAAGCGAGGTTCTTATAAACTTATTATACACGCTTATTTCCTCCAATCGACATATCGCACATTTTATTATTATACTAATCGGTACAAAATATGTCAATATAGTGTTTTTTTTGGTAAATGCAAACTTTTTTAGTTATTAATCAATATTGAGAGCCTGTCGGCTCTAGTGGTAAGTGGTATTGAGAGGCTAAAGCCTCTTGTGGTAAGTGGTAAGTGATGGGTGGTGGGTGATGAATGTCCCATAACCTAACTTTTGTCCAAAGACTATTGTCTGCTGTCCGATTTTGAATTATTGCTAATTTTGTATTAGAATATCTTAAATATCCCCTTTCTTAAAGGGGAACGGCTTCGATAGCAGCCTAGGGGATTTTTGAGAAGTTTATTAAGCAGTACAAAGTTGAGTCCGAAGACTGATAGTAAATAAAAAATCTCCCTGTCACTTCGTGACATCCCTCTTTATGAAAGAGGGCAATTTTTATGGCTAAACTAAAGTAATTATGACTAAAACATTATAAGCCAAGCGAAGCTTGGCGTAGTTGTTGTAGTTAGTAGTTGTTGTTTTT
>CAJOQX010000427.1 GCA_905236865.1 Candidatus Rifleibacteriota bacterium | reverse complement strand
TTAGCTTTGTGAAACTTTTAACAAACTTTATTTTTAAAAGTGCAAAAAGCGTGTAAGTAATATAAGGCTTATATGAATTTTCGTCAACAATTTTATAAAAAAAGATGAAAGTGTTAATTGTCAAAGTAAATTCCGTTTAAACTGAAGTTAGTCTGGCAAAATTAGGAATTATAGCCCATATTAATAGAAACGAAATTTACTTTGTCAATTGTCGAAAAAAATGAAAGATGAGAAGTTAAGAAAACAAAGCAATGAAATCTTTTTACTCGTTGACACTTCTAACTATATAGATTCCGATAAAAGCGAAAATTATATTCTGCATCCATGCCGATAACATCGGGTTCATATAACCAGATTTTCCTAAAGCTGAAAAGAAGCTCATAAGAACATAATAGAAAAAAATAATTCCTATAGATACCCCAAAACCAACAAAAGCACCACTTCTACTATTAGTTAACCCAAAACTCGCACCAATAATTGCGAAAAAGAAACTTGCAAATGGCAGAGAAGTCTTCATTGCAAGACCAACACGCATTTCTGTTGTATCCATAAATTGGCTTCTTTCATAAGCTTCAATTCTTGCTTTTAATTCAGAATAGCTCATTTCAGTAGGTCGTTTTGTTTCTCTAGCAAAATCAGAGGGTTTTTCGCTAATATATAAATCTATATTAGGTTTGCTAACTGGATCAGCTAAATTATTTTTATCATTATAAGTTTGTTCTATAACATTTTTAAGAATCCAGTGGTCGTTCGTGTATTGTGCTTCAGAAGCAGAAAGTCTTTTAGTAAGAATACCATTTGAATCATAATATTCAAATAAGACTCTTTCCATGATGCCGCGTTTCTCAAAAACTTTTCTAGCATAAGCAAAAGCGCCATCAGAGGTTCTAAGTATAGAATTTTCAGTAGATTCTGGCTCAATAAGTTTCATAATTTCTTGTCGCTTAATTGTCTTTGCTCGTCTATTGCTTCCAGGAACAACCGTTTCGTTAAAAACAAAACTAACTATGGTTACCAGAATAGCAAAAGCAAGGACTGGAACAAGTATTCTATAGAAATTTATACCGCCAGCTCTCATTGCAATTGTTTCCGAACCTCTCGACATTTGTCCAAAAACTAAAAGATTAGCTAAAAGTACAGACATTGGAAATGTAAAAATCATATCTTGAGGAAGACGGTTAAAAAACCACCTAATCATTACAGTAAAAGAAGTATTTTCATTTATCACATATTGTAGAGCATTTATCATAGGATCTATGGCTATAATAGTGACAAAAAGAAAGAAACCGAAAAAGAACGGGCCGATTAAAGATTTAAAAATATATTTGTCTAAAACTTTTATCATTTTTATTAAAGCAAAGATTTAAATTTTTTCAAATCAATGTTATTATACTTAGAGTTATCATATTTAACTACCCCATTTTAAGGAAGTATAACATGAAAATAGCGATGATTGGCACTGGTTACGTTGGTTTAGTAACTGGAACTTGTTTTGCCGAATCAGGCAATGATGTTTGTTGTGTCGACACAAACGAAAAGAAAATTAACGATTTACTTGAAGGAAATATTCCTATATATGAACCTGGTCTTGACGTTTTGGTAAAAAGAAATTTTTCGAACGAACGTTTAACTTTCACAACTAATTTAGAAAGAGCTGTAGACAAATCTTTGCTACTATTTATTGCTGTTGGAACTCCACCAGATGAAGACGGTTCTGCTGATCTTTCTCACGTTTTAGCTGTTGCAAAAGGTATAGGGCAATGCATGAAGGAATACAAGATTATAGTTGACAAATCTACTGTTCCTGTAGGTACTGCACAATTGGTTAAGAAAACTATTCAGGAAGAATTAAATAAGCGTGGAGTTAGCATTGAGTTTGACGTTGTCAGCAATCCTGAATTTTTAAAAGAAGGTAATGCAATAGACGATTTTATGAAGCCAGATCGTGTTGTTGTTGGTTGTGACAATGTTAGAACTGGTGAAATAATGAAAGAACTCTATTCGCCATTTGTAAGAACAGGTAAGCCCATTATCGTTATGGATGTTGCAGCGGCAGAAATGACTAAATATGCTGCAAATGCTATGTTGGCCACTAAGATTTCATTTATGAACGATATTGCTAATCTTTGTGAAAGATTAGGGGTTGATGTTTCTCAAGTTCGTCAAGGTATCGGT
>CAJOQX010000426.1 GCA_905236865.1 Candidatus Rifleibacteriota bacterium | reverse complement strand
TTACAAAATTTTTAACATAAATGATATAAAATAAAAATAAGATAAAATTATTAAATTAATAAGTTTAACTTATCTATTTAATAAATCTATCTAATTTACTAGTTAAAACTATTTATGCTAGATTATTATATTTGTTTCATAAATCACACAAAAATAAAAAAGTGGTAAAAAATCTTGCTAAAGGAATTATTAAAATGGCAGTTAAACATCAAATAAAACTGGATTGCCACGTTGCCACGCAAAGTAAACAATAAAAAGCAACAAAAACTAACTACAATCACACCGCCAAGCTTGGCTTGGCTAACTTTAGATTAAACAATAATTAGTTTAATTGCCTAATTAACTGTTTGGTAATATACCAAAACATAACAGGGGGAATTGCATTACCTAAAGCACGGTATTGAGCGAGTTCTGAACCGTTTAACTTGTAGTTTTCTGGAAATGACTGTATTCTTGCAACTTCTCTAGGAGTAAAACGCCTGTATCTGCCATTTTCATATAAAACAGGATCTGTTCCATTCAATGAAACCTTTGCCAAATGAGAGCCTACTGTATTACAGGGCTTGTTTAAATCTTGAACTCTGCCTTTATTCATGTCTTTTCTTGCCCTAAGCATGCCTTGAACCGCTTTTTCACTAAAATAATATTTTTCAGCAACTTCTCTTTCTACAACTTCGCCAAGACAGGCAAAATTCTTGTCTTCTTTTAAAATCTCATTAGGAAATTCATATTTGAAGCCAATATCATTGCGAATACCAACTATAATTACACGAACTCTTTGCTGTGGAACTCCGTAATTTGCAGAATTAATTAATTTGTAGCTTACTGTATACCCAGCATTTTCAAATTCTTTGATTATAAGAGGAAAAGCCTCTCCTTTATTCGCAGAAAGCAAACCTTTAACATTTTCTGCAATAAAACATTTTGGCTGTTTATCTCTTATAATTCGAGCCATTTCTAAAAACAGTGTACCCTTATCGTCATTTACTCCTAATCTTTTGGGGTTCTGTGCGACAATAGAAAAAGACTGACAGGGGAAACCTCCAGTAATCAAATCTACATCTGGAATTTCCTTAGAATCAATTTCCCTTATATCCCTTCTGTCTGGAGAAATATTGAAATTCTGCTCAAAAATCTTACACGCACTTTCTTCTATATCATTTGCATAAACTAATTTAACTCTATTTTTTTTGTAGTGTTTCCCAAGAAAATCAAAACCGCCTAACAGACCAACATCTGTACCGCCACAACCGCAAAATAGAGAAGCTACTTTTAAATATTCCATGACAATAACTCCTCAAAACTGCCTACTTTTTTAGGGTCGAATGTTATTTCAGCACCATCCGAAGGAACCATGTCAATTAAATCTTTTTTATAAAGTCCTACAGGGTCTTGTAATAAAAACAAAATCTTTTCATTTTTACTTATCATCAATCTATAGATAAAATATCTATCTTTGGTGCTGTTTGCCGTATTCCATTCATTTTTAGTCAAATGAATTTTGTTGAAATGCAAAGGTTTTGAACTAATTGTTGTTTTTACTTCTATGTATCTTTTTCGTTCGTCTAGTTCAACAGAACTAATGTCATAACCAACAGCAAATTGAGTTGGTATTCTTTTTATTAAATGTATTAAGTCCTCTCTCCCACCTAGTTTTATTCTCAAACATTCATGACCTAAAATTAGGCTTTCACCAATATCTCCAATATCTTTTGTCCTAAAATCTTCAAATTCTGATTTTAGACGATTTAGGATAATCTCTTCACCTTTTTGAGATTTAGTCAAATATGCAAGAATATCTGTAGAAAAATCTGTAGTAGTAGTTAAATCTCTATTTACATAAGAAAACCAATTCTCTTTGCAAGAATTAATATCTTTTAAAGATATATTATTTATGTTTGAAAATTTATCATATTCAGAAAACCATTCTTTTGAATCAATAAACTTGATAATTGCTTCTTCTTCAAGGCTATTTAAGAAATAAGTTCTGCTATCATAAGTAACTAATAAATTTGCTATTTCCATATAATCAACTATATCTCCAGCATATCTTACTATATCCCCTTTTTGATTATATGTTAGCTTTTTATTTCTGTTTTCTGATATTCTTTTCCAAGTTTTTGAAACATCTTCATTATCTCTTGTACAACGTAAATCATTGAAAACACAATGACATATTTCAAACTTTGTTAAACCAATATTCTTCCCTTCTTTTTGATTAGCATATTTAAGTAATTTTAAAATATATTGAGCAGGTTTAAAATGAATTCCCACCTGTAACTGTTTTAATATTTCGTGAGATTTAATATGGGCTCCAGGATATTGAAAAGTGAACAAAAAAGATTTAAAAAAAGCGACCAAATCTTGTTTTTTTGCTAATTCGATAGCCCTTAAACCAGCTTTTGAGTATTTGTCATGTTGCTCTATAAAACCAAATAATGAAGAAATCTCTGTTCTCCAATTATTTATAGTTTTTAATTCTCTTATTGCATTTCCTGGGTATTTATATATAGCTTTATTTGCTTTTTCTGCAAAATCTTTATTTTCACATTCTTCTATTTTGCTTAATTCTTCGGCTAAAAATATCAATACATTTTCTATGTCGCCTTTAAATCTTGGTCTGACATGGTGAATACGAAAATAGTATTGTTCAGGAATTATATATTCACTCATAAATTTCACCTAAAGCTTTAGATAACTGTTTAGCAATTCTTTCTGCCATAAGAGGCGGCACAGCATTTCCAACCTGCTTAAATTGTTGTGTTTTATTCCCAATAAAATGAAATGTATCAGGAAAAGATTGTAATCTTGCACATTCTCTAACTGTAGGAACACGATTATATTTATAATGAAAATGATGTCGGTGTCCTGTATCAATCGTTGGAGCAGGCTTTTTACTTGCAAATCTAGTCCAAGCAACATGAAAATTTCTACTGTTACGGTATTCATCAGGTAAGTCTTTGTAATTTCCTCCATCAGGAACCAAGGAAATAATATGTTGAACTTTTTCAGAGTGTTCTGCTGCTACGTGATTGTATACGCCATCTGAGTTCTCTCTCATTTTTATTTGATAATCATTTGAAGGTTCTGAAGCATAACTCTGAAAATCGCTTCCTAAAGCTTTTTCTAATGATGGTAAATCAGACAGAGCCATTTCACAAGTTACAATATCTTTACAAGATCGAGGATATTCATATTTGAATTTCCCTTTTTTCATTCCTATAAACACAACACGTTTTCTACTTTGAGGGACTCCGTAATCAGATGCACAAAGTATTTTATATTGAACCTCATAACCTATTCTAGAAAAATTATTAATAATATTGTCTTTTACTTCTCCACCGAAAAGACCAACTAATCCTTGTACATTTTCAATTACAAATGCCTTAGGTTTGATCTCTTCAACTAGCCTAATATAACTTAAATACAACTTATTCCTTGGGTCATTAAAATTTCTAGGACCAGACACGGAAAAGCCTTGACAAGGTGGACCACCAACTATAACATCAATACTTTTACCTTTTAATAAAGGTTTTATATGTTCTTCATAACTTATTTTGGTTATATCTCCACAAATAGTCTTCGCATTTTTATGGTTAGCTTCAAAAGTTTTCAAAGCAACAGAGTCATTGTCTATGCCGAGTACAACATTAAACCCAGCTTGTTCAAAGCCGTAAGACAAACCACCCGCACCACAGAATAAATCTATTACGTTGTATTTTAAGGACATATGATACTCTTGAAAGATATTTCCGATTTAATTAATTCTAACATTAATCATAGTTTTTTTAAAGAGAGTAATTTAGTCCTACCATTCATTACATGGACTTTGATTTAATAATAAAAGCAATAAAAACAAACTACAATAATTACTAAAATTATCTCTTGTAACTATTGTATAAAAAGAGATTAGAGAGCAGGACTTATAGATAAAAGGAATGTTTTATCTTAAATTTTAGGTTTTATTGGTGTAGCTGTTTAGAGCCTACGGCTCTTGGTGTTATTGTGGAAATTGAGAATATGTTAATCTTACTTAACCTTACTTAATCTTGCTTAACCTCACTTA
>CAJOQX010000425.1 GCA_905236865.1 Candidatus Rifleibacteriota bacterium | reverse complement strand
TGTTGCTTATGGAAGGCACTACTTAATACAAAAATATAGTATAGTTCAAATACAGATTAATAACGAAAAAAGTTTGCGTTTGCCCTGGGTTTGGTTATCTTAAAACCGACTATTGAGTCATTTTTATGAAACATTAAAAAATTTTTTATAGCAATATTATGCACGAGTTAAGATATGCTTTCCATCATATTAAGCTAATTACAAGTCTATGAAACATTGATAAATACTAAAATATTAAGAATTATTAAGCTAAAAACCCCTTGACGCTTATCGAATCGGTACATATACTTAATATACTATGAATAAAATAATAACCTTATGTCTGTTAATTATCGGTTTGGTCGTTACTGGTTGTGGAACCGAAGGGAAAACAAGTTCCATCAACAATACTCCAGTAATCTACAATGTTACGCCGAATGACAGCAGTAGTATCGCTAACAGTGTAGATTCTAATGGAAATTTAGCTGTTACCCTTACAGGTGTGAACTTTGGTTCGCCTAGTGAAGGGCGGGTATACTACAATGGTTATACCAGTGAAACAAGTTCTAATCCTCAATCTATTCCTTTGACTCTCTATTATGGAGGTTCTTGGACAGATAATTCTATTTCTGTCAATTTAGTAAAAACAACTAGAGAAACATATCCAAACGGTAGTTTCTATGTTATTGCCAATGGCCAGCAATCACCTACTACAGCAAGATTCAACTTTGGAGGTGGAAATTTAACTTCATCTACTGTAACCGACTGGAATCCAAAAGTAATAAATAGATATAGCACAGATCAAAACTACATGAGTATAGAAGGTGATGGTTTTGGCATAACTCCTCAAGATTTGCTTATTTATACTTATAATGGTTATAGTAAAACAATCTTGAAAACAGAAATATATAATTGGTCAAATACTAGAATTGTACTACCTTTACCAATTAACGAAATTGCCAATTCATTAACTTCAAATACAACTTTATTTATCAGACCTGCAGATTCAACGAATGTTAATCTGGCTTATTTTGAATTTAAAACTTCACAAATTTCTAATATAAGCCCTACAGAAGGAAGCATAGGTAAAATTCTAACTGTTAGTGGTCAAGGCTTTGGAACAACTCAATCTAATATTTTTGTCTATATTGGTGAATCTTACGCTAATGTGGTTTCTGGTAGCTGGAACGACAATAGTTTTCAGATAAGAACACCTAATTTCACTACTAGTGGAGCAAAAAATATTAAACTAAGAGTTAATAATAATGAAATAACAAGTAATTTTAGCTATGAAGTTAAAGCTCCTATAATCTATTCCATAAGCAAATATGAAAATCTTTCTGAAGGTGACAACGTTACTTTGTATGGTAATTATTTTGGCAACAAAGAAGAACTTCAGGCTATTTATCAAACAGGGCGTGTTGAAATTACAAATACAAGTAATAATTCGACCAATGTTGTCAGTATGTCAGATGCAAATGTTAGTTGGATAGACAACAACATAACTTTTATATGGCCAAAAATTAGTTCTAATCTATTAACTACTAAGACATTTAATATTAAAGTGATAGTAGGTTCGCTTATTTCCACAACTAGTATAAATGTAACTGATTAAAAGAGAAAAAAACATTGTTTTCTTAGATACAAAAAAATAGCATCTTAAAGATGCTATTTTTTTGTTATTTACTGATTTTAAAATGAAATATCAAGGTAAACAATAAAAACCAACTACAATAACAACTATATTTTTACCCTTTTATAAATTCTTCAAGCTGTTCCTTTGGTTTAAAACCAACAGAGTTTCTTACTGCTTTTCCATTCTTAAAAAGAATAACATTAGGAATACTAGATATTCCAAACATTGAAGCAAGTTCTGATTGTTCATCAACATTGACTTTCCCAACCTTTAAATCACTAGAATGTTCTTCAGCAATCTGTGCTATTACAGGTCCCAACATTCTGCAAGGTCCACACCATTCTGCCCAAAAATCTACTAAAACAGGTTTATCTGATTCTAAAACTTCTTTTTTGAAATTATCATTAGTAATAGTTATTTCACTCATTTTTTTCTCCAATTTATGCTTTCCAAAGAGAATGGAGATTACAATAAGCGTAAACAGCTTCTACTTCATCACCTTCCAATAAAGCAAAAGTTACTTTTGGTGGCATATTAGGTTGTAAAGCTTTTCGTTGATTTCCAAATTTTGTTTGTAATGAAACCCATTCAATATAATGTTCTTCTGTCATTGGGTGTTCAATAGCTCCAACAGTTACAAAAACTTTATTTTCTTTTACTTCATATTTTGGAACATGTTTTTCTAAAGAAGCATCAGTTGTGCCTGGAACAATTTCTTCCATAGCCTGTCCGCAACACATAACTGGTACACCTGTTTTTTTAACGATTGAAATAATTTGACCGCAACGTGAACATCTGTAAAACTTCATTTCCATGGTAGTCTCTCCTATATTTTTTTATATATTTATAATAACACATTAAAAAAAACAAAAACAATACTTAAATAATACAATTTATTAATGAGTCGATGAAAGAACGAAAATTTCTGTTTCTTGATTCGCTTTTTTTATAAATTTAATTTGCTATAAACCTATAACTTGAAATTAAAACAATATTTGAATAAACTATCAAAAATATTAATTTCCAAATTGGATAAAAAAATGAAAAAAGAAACTACAGCAATAATAATATTAACAATAATATCAGGTTTAATTATTCCTTTTACAACTACTATATTTAATATAACAAATATTCCTAATGAAGTATTGTTCCTACCCCATAACTTATTTAGCTTGGGGCAATTCTGCAATATAATAGTTACTTCTTTTTTAACAGGTCTAATACTTAGTTGTTTCGCTTATTTATTATATTTCAAAATATTAAAAAAAATTTATTTAATATCCCTTTATTTGCTAACTTTGTTTTTAATATTAGTTGAAGTTTTTTGTCTAGCAAATTTTGGACTAGCAATAAGTCCACCTATGGTTGCAATAATGGCAGATACCAATAATATGACAGAAGTTGCTGGTTTTTTTGAAACTTATTTTGATTGTAAAGCTGCTATTTTTATTGTTTTTTTATGCTTAACAGGTTGGTTAATTTGGTATTTCGGTGAAAAAATATATAACCATGTAATAAAAAATAAAAAAGTTTTTATAGGTATTTTTGTTTCTTTAATAGTAGTTTCTATTACTGGAGTTCACAAAATAGGAGGTCTAACTTGCTCCCCACCTTTTATGAAATCGGTATACTGTGCCAAATATTGGTTTAAAGTAAAAAATAATTTAGCAAAACTTGCTTCAGATAAAGAAAATAGAGTTGAAATTCTAAAAAACAATTCTGATATTCCCTTTATAATTTTTATTATAGGCGAATCTGAATCTCGTCATTTTATGGGAATATATAATCCAAAATATGACAGTACACCTTTATGTAATAAGCTTATAGAATCTGGTAATATGTTCGCTTTTACCGATACCATTTCTATGAAATCTTCTACTGCTCAAGTAATGACTCCTTTGCTAAGTTTTATGGATAATTCAACAGAAACTACAGAATTTACAAAATTTGATCCATTGGTAGATGTATTTACCAAAGCAGGTTATCAAGCATTTTGGATATCAAACCACGAAAAAATAACAAAAGATTTATCTTATGCGACTTATATGAGTACAAGATGTAACTATTCTACTTTTACTTCAAAATCAGCTGGTAATGTTGAACATATTTCAAGACTCTGTTTAAAAGACGAAGTAATATTACCTGTTCTTGATAAATACATAAATAATCAAGTTCCACAAAAAGAAAAAAATCTATTTTGCTTCCAAATTATGGGAAGCCACATAAGATATAAAGACAGGGTTCCTGATAACTTCAACAAATTTCAATATACAGATGTGAAAGAAGATAAACTTAACGAAATTCAGAAAAAAACAGTAGCAGAGTATTTGAATACTATTTATTACACTGATTATATTATTAACGAAATAATATCTCGTTTTGCAGACAAAGATGCAATTATGGTCTATGTATCAGACCATGGTGAAGAAATGTGGCAATCAGGCTTTGTTGGTCATGGTCCTACAAGTGTTTCAAAATATATGATTGAAATTCCTTTTCTAATATGGGTTTCTGATAAATTTAAAGAGAAACGATTAGAAAAAATACAAAGTATAAAAGAATCAATAAATAAACCATTTATGACAGATAATCTTACTCATGTAATGCTCGATTTAGCTAATATTGAAACAAAGCAATATGACCCAACAAAAAGTGTTATAAATCAAGCATACAAAGTAAGAGACCGTATTGTTATTAATGGTTTAAAATACGAAGATTTAAGGAAATAAATTAGTTTAATCCTTTGAAATCACCAGTAATTCTAAATAAATCATCAATAGCAGTTTGAAATCCATGAAAATTCTTATAAATGCCATTTTTGTATGCTCTTAAAATGCGTTGCAACCTTTGCAACCCTTTTACAGAAATAGCATTATATCTAATCTTAAAAGCTTCAACTTTTATTTTAGCAGAATTTTCCAATTTATTTAATAATTCTTCATCAACCCAATCTGGAAGTTGCTTATTTGCTTTAATTCTTCTTGCAAACTCAACTATCGAAGTTTCTCTTGTATAACGATAATCTATTTCTTCCATTGTTCTAACACGTTTAATACTTCTTAAATTGTTTCTAATTCGCCTTTTGGCAGTATTAATAAAATTCTGGCTTTTTCCTATTGTTTCAAAAGTAATAGCATTTTCATGTCGTCTGTAATATCCAAGAACAGTATCTAATTCATAACGAACTTTAATTTCTGAGGCAGGTAGAGACAGCCATCTATCAAAAGAATAACAATAAGGAATAGGCAACATATAATCTAGATAGCTTCTTCTCGCACAGGTAACAAAACCATGAATAGCCGAACCGTATCTCAAACCACGGCTCACATCAAACTCAAACAAAGTTTTTCCTAAAGGTTTTAAATCAGCATCTGTACAAATAGCATTATGTGCAACTAATTGAGCTTTTGGATGTTCTTCAAATGTTTTCAAAACAGTTTCAATTTTATTTGGAAACCAAAAATCATCTTGATCGCACATAAAAACAAAATCGCCTTTTGTTTCAGGAATAACCCTTGCAAAATTCTTAACATATCCAGAATTTACTTCATTTTGAAGAATTCTAACATTAAAACTAACTCTAGATTTAAAATCCTCTAGAATTTTTATAGTATTATCAGTCGAACAATCATCACAAACCACAAGTTCATCTGGTAAGACACTTTGTGCAGCTATACTTTCTAGCTGTTGCCCTAAGTATTTTTCTCCATTATATGTTGCCATTGCTATAGAAATCATTTTTTACTTCTCTTTATAATATATTTATATTAATTCAACACACATAGCCACGCCCATACCGCCACCAACACAAAGCGTTGCTAAACCTTTTTTCAAACAAGAATGTTTGAGTTCATAAAGTAATGTTACTAATATTCTAGCACCTGAACAACCTATAGGATGTCCTAATGCAACAGCTCCACCATTTACATTAACTATTTCAGGATTTAACCCTAAATCTTTTATAACAGCTAACGATTGGGTAGCAAAAGCTTCATTTGCTTCAACTCTTTCTAAATCCTTTACTTGCCAACCAGCTTTTTCAAGAGCTTTCTTACTAGAAGTTATTGGACCTAAGCCCATAACAGCAGGATCTAACCCTGTAGTAGCATAAGAAACTATTTTTGCAAAAGGTTTTAAATTGTTCTTTTTAACAAATTCTGAAGAAGCCAACACTACAGCAGCAGCCCCATCATTAACTCCTGAAGCATTTCCTGCAGTTACAATCCCATCTTTTTTAAAAGCAGGTTTTAATTTTGCCAAAGCTTCTAAAGTTGTATCGGGTCGGAAATGTTCATCTTTCTTAAATACAATCGGATTGCCTTTTCTTTGAGGAATTTCAACAGAAACCACTTCTTCATCAAATTTTCCATCATCCCAAGCTTTTGCAGCTTTTTTATGACTTTCGTAAGAAAATTTATCTATATCTTCACGAGTTAATTTATATATTTCAGCAACTCTTTCGGCTGTTAGCCCCATGTGTTCACCAGAAAATGCATCAGTCAAACCGTCTAATACAGCAGAGTCTGCAAAAGTCATAGCACCAAGTTTTATTCCACCACGAATTGTAGCAACGTGTGGAGCCATACTCATACTCTCCATACCACCAGCAATAATACAATCAGCACTCCCAGCCTTTATCATATCTGCTGCCAAAGAGATAGTTTTTAAACCAGAACCACAAATTTGATTTACAGTCCAAGCAGGTACTGAATTAGGAATTCCAGCATTAATAGAAGCCTGTCTAGCAGGACCTTGACCTTGACCTGCTGTAAGCACATTACCCATTATAACTTCATCAACCATTTCTGGCTTAACATTTGCTCTATTTAATGCTTCTTTTATTACAACAGACCCTAATTTGTTAGCTGGAATATCTTTTAAAGAACCCATAACAGTTCCAATAGCAGTTCTAGCAGCACCTAATATATAAATTTCAGTCATTTCTATCTCCTATTTATTTTTATATATAATATAATTTTCCTAAAATTGTTATTTTATCAAGTTTTTTGTGGGATAAACCTCTAATATTTACTTCTAAATTATCTTTTTTTTAATTATTTTGTCAAATATATATTAAATAAAAAACTAAAAAGGAAAAGCCCCGAATGCTATTCGCATTCGGGGCTTCATAGACCTGGCGGCGACTGACTCTCCCACGGAGTCGCCCCCGCAGTACCATTAGCGTC
>CAJOQX010000424.1 GCA_905236865.1 Candidatus Rifleibacteriota bacterium | reverse complement strand
TAGTATAAAAATAGGCATAAAAAAAGAGCCTTAAAACAGGCTCTAACAAAACATTTTAGCTTAACTTAATGACATTGGATAAGAGATGAGAGGATTGTTTTAGTCAATAAAGTTTGTTATTATACAGTAATTGCGAAACCAAAAGTTACACGTCATTGCGAGCCAAAGATAGATGGCGTGGCAATCCAATTTAATTAGTTGTAATTGTAATAAAATTATAAAGTTAAAAAATAATTAAATCTTCACCATGTTTTACAAAAATAAATATATAATTTCTGGTAGAGTTCAAGGAGTTGGATTCAGACGTTTTGCTCAACGTTGTGCATCTGATTATTCTGTTGGAGGATATGTAAAGAACCTCTCAGATGGTTCTGTTGAGATTGAAGCAATTGGAGAAAGAGATAAGTTAGAAGCTTTTCTTTGTAAAATATATCAAGGTTCTTGGTTTTCTAATGTTGAGAATATTGAAAAAATAGATTCAATTCAAATAGAAAGTATTCCAAATTCAGAATTTCGTATTGTGCGATACTGAGGTATTAAGAACTGCCAGGACTTATGGCGTCATATTTTATCTCTCATCTCTTATCTCTAAAAAAAAAAAGCTGGCTTTAAGCCAGCTTTTTTTTATTCGTATCTAAACGCTTCGATTGGGTCAAGTTGTGAAGCTTTGTATGCTGGGTAAAGCCCAAAGAAAGTTCCCACACAAATAGAGAAAGCGACAGAAACAACAATAGAAGTAGTTGAAACAACAGGTGTGAACTGAGGTGTAAAAATACCTATAACACGAGCAAGTCCAACACCGCAAAGAATTCCGATAATACCACCCGCACAGGTTAGAACTACTGATTCAACCAAAAACTGCCACATTATATCGGATGTTTTTGCTCCAATAGCCATACGGATGCCTATTTCTCTGGTTCTTTCCGTAACAGAAACGAGCATAATATTCATAACACCTATACCGCCAACTAACAAAGAAACAGAGGCAATAGCACCCAGTAATAATGCTATAATCGTCAGGGTACTTCCAGCCATTTCAGCAATATCATCTTGAGTAACGATATTAAAGTCGTTATCCTTACCTTCTGCTAGTTTGTGTCTTCTGCGTAGAACTTCTTCTATTTCTGTTTTAGCAGAATCAACAGAATCTGAAGTTGCTGCAGAAATATTAAGCATATCGCAGTAATTAATCCCTCTAATACGTCTTTGAACGACAGAGAAAGGTAGTAGAATTAAATCATCTTGATCGCCACCCATACCACTTTCACCACGAGATTTTAAAACACCAATTATTTCTAGTGGCATTTTACTATATCTAATAGTTTTCCCAATCGGATTAAGGTTACCAAAAAGATTATCTACAACGGTCGATCCAACAACGCAGACTTTAGCACCAGCAGCTACTTCATTCAAAGTAAAAAATCTACCGTCACTTATTTCCCTTGAAGCTATTTTAAGATAGTCTTCAGTAACGCCCATACAACTTGTATTTGAGTTGTTATTTCCATAAATAGCCTGACCAGACCCCCTACAGATAGGTGAAACCATACCAACAGATGGGCAGTCACGAAGAATAGCTTCTGCATCGGCATAT
The DNA here is from genome assembly GCA_905236865.1 of Candidatus Rifleibacteriota bacterium. Lineage (GTDB taxonomy): Bacteria > Muiribacteriota > Ozemobacteria > Ozemobacterales > Ozemobacteraceae > RUG334. Next base: position 4,069 of record CAJOQX010000424.1, on the reverse strand, counting down.
TTTAAAGTAGTCATAGAGCCTCTTGCCCCATGAAAACCACGTCTGTTAGAACTACCTGACATAACCATAATTAGATTCGTGCCCATTTTAGAGATGTTTTCCTGAACAGAATAGTAAGCACCCTGTCCAAGAGCGACCATACCCACAACAGAGGCAACACCAATAATAATACCTAGAGCAGTAAGAAAAGATCGCATTTTATTACGGTTAAGACTAATAAAAGCTAATTTTATAATCCCAAGAAATCCCATTTTTATAGCCTCCTAGTCTTCTATTTCTGTGCCTGGCTTCTTGTGCTTTTTTATTTCTTCTGAAGCAAGCAAAACTTTATCGTTACGTTTATCACTGACAATCTGTCCATCAACAATTCGTATTACACGCTGTGTATATTCTGCAATATCTGGCTCGTGAGTAATCAAAACTATTGAGATTCCCTGTTGATTTAATCTTTGGAAAATGCCCATAATTTCTATACTAGAATATGAGTCTAGATTGCCTGTTGGTTCGTCAGCCAAAATAACTGACGGAGTGTTACAAATTGCCCTAGCAATAGCCACACGCTGTTGCTGACCACCAGAAAGCTGATTAGGGTGGTGATTTTCTCTTCCCTTTAAACCAACAGATTCTAATGCCTCCATAGCACGTCTGTGACGTTCAGCAGCAGGAACGCCAGCATAAACCATTGGCAGTTCTACATTTTCTAAAGCACTGGTTCTAGAAAGAAGATTAAAACCTTGAAAAACAAAGCCAATTTTGCGATTACGTACCAATGCAAGCTGGTCTTTTGAAAACTTAGAGACATCTTCTCCTTCAATATAGTAATTACCAGAAGTAGGTTTGTCTAAACAACCTAGAATATTCATCAGAGTAGACTTACCAGAGCCAGAAGTCCCCATAATAGAGGTAAATTCATGCTTATAAAACTCAACATTTATGCCTCTAAGAGCATGAACAGAAACGCCATCCATCTTGTATATCTTCTTCAAGTCTTTTACTTGCAACAAGACTTCTTTTTTGGGCGTTGAGTCTTCGTTACAAGATTGAATAATTTCCTTTTTCGGAAGTACAACTTCCTTTTTTTTAGTTAAATCACCCATTTTTGACCTCCTTAGCTTACATTCTTGGAGGCCCCTGACGGTTGCTGCTGCTCTTAGAAGAAGACTGTATTCCAGAAATGCCGATAACAACTTCATCGCCTTCTTTTAAAGCATCATTAGCAACTTCTACGTAATCTTGATTAGAAAACCCCATTTTAACAAGTTTTATAATAGGTTTTTTAGCATTTGGCTCTTTAACCCAAACAGGAACAGTTTCAGAAGCTGTAATATTCTTTTGAGCTTCTTTTATTTCAGCTTTCATTTTTTCTGTAGTCTTAACATAAATAGCTTTCTGAGGCATACGAAGAATATTTTTCTTTTCACTAACTAGAATTTCTGCATTAGCTGTCATACCAGGTTTAAGCAATAAATCTTCGTTATCAACGTTTACCATAACAGAATATGTAACAACACTTGAACTTTCGTTTGGAGATAGTCTTACTTGATGTACAACACCTTTAAAAGTCTTGTCTTTATAAGCATCTACGGTAAAAGTTACAGCCTGACCTTCTTTTACAACACCGATATCAGTTTCATCTACAGCGGTATCAATCTGCATTTTTCTTAAATCTTGAGCTATAGTAAATAATTTTGGAGCTTGAAAACTCGCAGCAACAGTTTGTCCTTCATCTACATCTCTTGAAATAATACGACCATTTATTGGGGAATAAATTTTCGTGCGGTCTAAATCTATTTGAGCAAGACTTAACTGAGCCTCTGTTTGTGCTATGCGTGCCTTCTGACTTTCTAAATCAGCATTTTGTCCTTCTATTTGAGCATTTATAGAGTCTATTTTTGCTCTAGAACTTTGAAGACTAGCTTTTGCAACTTCAAGATTAGCCTTTGCAGTATCTCTATTTGTTTCTGCTGAATCTAATTCTGATTTAGATACAAGTTTCTTATCATAAAGTTCTTTAATCCTTTTGTAATTTCGTTCTGAATCTGTTACAGTAATCTCAGCTTTTTTTACATTAGCTTCACTTGCTGCAATATCAGCTTTTGCAGTAATCATAGAAGCCTGAAGATTTTTAAGCTGTGCATAGTTTCCTAACATTCCAGCTTTAGCACTTTCCAAGTTCGCTTTTGCCTGAAGAACTTGAGCTTTAAATGAAGAATCATCTAATTCGGCAATTAACTGATCTTCTTTAACTTCATCGTTAAAATCAACATAAATCTTAACAATTTTACCACTGACCTGCGAACCAACTTCAACCGTGTTTAAAGCTGCCAATGAACCAGAAGATGAAATAGAATTAACTATATCGCCTTTAGTTATTTTTGCTGTAGTGTAGGTTTGTTCTTTCTTTTTAGATTTGCTTATATGCCACCAGACACCACCACCGATTAAAATAGCCAATATTATTAATACCGCAAAAAATTTTTTCATTTCTTTTCTTTAACCTCTCTCTTATTCAATTCTTCAACTGCTTTATCTAAACTATATTCTTCAGGCATACGCCCTAAAGTATTATCTAGTTTAGCTTGAGCAATCAAACAGTCAAAATAGGCTTTAATCAAATTTCCCTTTGCTTTTTCAAAATCAACTCTAGCATCCGTTATTTCTAATGGTGAACCTAAACCAGCATCATAACGACTTTCAGCTAATTCCAAGCTTTCTTTTGATTGTTTAACTAAAATTTCATTAGCTTTAACACGCTGAACAGAATCTATAATATCATTAATACAATTCTCAACTTCCATATCTATATTAAGCTTCAAATTATCAAGAGAAGCTTTTGTTCTTTTATAACTGTTTTTTGCAGAGTCTATAGAAGCTTTAGTGGTTCTACCATCGTATAATGTCCAAGAAACACCTAACCCAACATTCCAACCATGATCTTGAGGTGTGTGGGTTCTGCTCCAAGAATAACCAGCCGAAGTACTCACGGTGGGCTTCAAAGAAGTTCTTGCTTCTTTTATCTTGTATTCAGCCGCTCTTAATCTAGCTTCAGAAGACTTAACTTCTGGTCTATCCTGAGCTATTTTTACAAAATCTAACTTTACACTTTCATCAATTTGTGGAAGTTCTTCAAGTTGATAAGAAGCAACAAAAATGGGTCTTTCCATTCCTATTGCATTTGCAATATTTACCAATGCTTGTTTTAAAGTACTTTTCGCACTAATCAAATCCACTCTAGCATTAGCAACATCAACTTGTGCTTTTGTAATATCATAAGGAGGATGAGTTCCTACTTCAACATAACTTTCAACTTTCTTTAAATGTTTTTCATAACCTTCTAAAGTTTCAAGCTTAACTTGCAATATGCTTTGAGCTTGTTGAGCCTTGAAAAACATTGTTTTAATGTTAGCTGCAAGATCGATTAAAGTAGTTTCTCTATCTTTTTTTGCAGACTCTAAAGCTTCTTTAGATTGTTTCATCTGTAAAGAATGTTTACCAGAATCATATAGTTTTTTAGAAATACTTATTGATTCACTCTGAGAATGATTAGAATGATTAGCAGCATTATCACCTATTCTATTCTCTTTACTATTTCCTAAATTCATACTAGCACTCAATTTTGGATCAAAACTTGATTCTGTATTTAGCAATGCGGCTTCTTGGATTTTTACATCACTGTCAGCCATAATAACTTTAGGGTGATGTTTTAAACCATATTTAAGACAGTCTTTTAAAGACCATATTTTTGAATCTGCAATAAAATCGGAATCCTGAGCATAAAGATTCGTGTATATTAATGCCATCATAATAAAAATGGCGGATAGTTTTTCTATTTTTCTCATTGGTCACCTCTAAAAATAAATATCTTATTTTTTGATTATAATAGCAATAAATTATATTTTAAGAAAAGTAAAGAAATTTATGTACAACTTTTAGACCTAAAACAAAAAAGCCTTGGAGATTTACTTCAAGGCTTTTTTGTTACAAATTTATGAAAAGACCAAAGACTTTAAGTAATCTACCAAGCTCGACGAAGAATCCAGATTTGCGATGCACTCTTTCAAGCGTCTTA
>CAJOQX010000423.1 GCA_905236865.1 Candidatus Rifleibacteriota bacterium | reverse complement strand
TTCTCTATCTTTAACTTTGACAAGAAGTAACCTTTTGTCTAAGTATTTTCTTTCTTTTTCAAATAATAATTTTGTGGAAATATCTCTAAGCAAATCTATTACTTCATCGTGACCATAAATATATGCATTACCAATATAATTTTCGTTGTTCATTGCCTTACAAATGATTCTTATAAGCCAGATAATTCCAAGAAGATGATCTATATGTTTATGCGTGACAAATATGTTTCGAATATCAGATATATTGAACCCACAATGATTTAATTGATGCAAAACATTGTTACCACCACCGCCATCAACCATAAAATGTTGGTTTTTATCACTTATAACGAAACAGGTATTATAATACTCAGTAACTAAGGCGTTACCTGTACCTAACATAGTTAATTTCATGATTTACCTCAAAAATATTAGTTCTTCTGAAAATCTTCAAGAATAAAAGGCAGCATATATATAGGTTTTAATTTAAGCCTTTCATCATGACCAACATCATTCTGTGAAATTAAAAAGGCTTCAACTACCTGTTTAGAATATTTTTTACAAAAAATATCTATTGATTCGTGTTTTTTGGTAGCTGCGGACTTAACTTCTATAGGCAATATTTTTGAACCAGATTGCAAAATAAAATCAATCTCATAGTAATGAGTACTGTTCTCTTTTTCCCAAACATGATAATACAAATTGTGATTAGTAGAAGTTATTATCTGAGCAACAGCATTTTCATAAAGGTAACCCAAATTAGCGGGCAATTTATCACTTAGCAATTTATTATATATATTTTCACTGGTTTGAGATGCCGCTTTAAATATCATTGTCGTAAATAACCCAACATCAGAAAGGTATAATTTAAAAGTATTATCATCTTTGGTTTGCGACAGAGCTACGCTTGGATTCTTTATGTTATAACAAGGAATTACTGTTTTTGAATCTATCAAATCTGCTAATCTTTCTAAGTCTTTATAAGTTTTTCTTTTACCTGTTCCCTGAGTAATAAGGTAGCGCTTTTTATTAATCGCTAATTGTGAGGGAATAGATTCATACAACTTCCCAATTAAACCAGAACTATCTATTTTTTTGAAATCATCAATATAAAGATTAATTATTTCTCTTTTTATATTGTCTATCTCTGTAAAATTTCTTTTATCAACATAAGCTTCTACTGCTTGAGGCATCCCACCGACAGCCATATAAATTCTGAAATCTCTCATCAGTTTCTTGTTTACAGAGTTTCCTATTTCTTTATTTGTTTTATATAGTTCTCTTAAAGCACTAAATGTATTGTTTCCAATAGCCCACATAAATTCTTCATAATCCATGGGATATACTGGTATTTTAAGTTCTTCAGATGGAATTAGAATATTTTTAACATTTTTCTTTATGCTTATAAGGGAACCTGTTTCTATATAGTCGTATCTACCATCTGCGACCAGATATTTAATTGCCTGTCTGACAGTTGGCTGCAATTGGATTTCATCAAAAATTATTACAGACTCTCTTGTGTATAAAGTGGTATTGGTAATTGTTTGCAGCCTTAAGAAAAATATTTCTTTATTAGTTATATCTTTAAAAACGTCTAACAATTCTGAATTTATGTTAGCAAAATCAATTTTAATATATGAACGATAATTGTTTTTCGCAAAGTCTTCGGCTACAGTAGTTTTTCCTACTCTTCTTGCTCCTTCAAGCAAAACAGCATATTTAGGTGCATATTTTTCTTTCCACTCTTTTAGTTTATCTGTGACTTTCCTTTGAAACACCTATTATACCTCGATTATTATTAATCTCATGTCATTTGTTCAATAAAATTGTATTAAAATTTTGTCATTTGTTCAACATCTTTTTTAGAAATTTTTGCTATTTGTTCAATTTTTTTTGTTTTTTATTGTAATTCGTTGAAAAATCAGCTTAACAGGTTTTATTTCAAAAAAGTCAGCATCCCCTACCCCTTTTTGAATTTGTATAGCAACATGTCTGGTACTGCCACTATATGAATAAACAGCAACTAAGGTTTCATTTTTTGACGCATTGTTAGCTGGCTGTTGAGCAAAAGTAACGCTAGATATTAGCAATGCTGCTACTGTTAATAATAAAGTTCTCATGATATCTCCTTGATAAAATCATAATAAACATAAAGATAAAACACTTTATATAAAAACCATAACATTAGAGTTGACTTTAAAGTCAACTCTAATGTTATTTATTTGAATAATTTTTTTGGGAGTAATGAAATGTCTTATACTATTCAAGAAGTTTCAAAGATGACAAACATTCCGACTACGACACTAAGATACTATGACAAAGAAGGGCTTCTTCCCTTTCTTAAAAGAGAATCATCAGGCTATAGAACTTTTTCTGATATTGATATATCTATGCTACAGATAATTCAATGTTTAAAAAGTACTGGTATGGCTATATCTGATATAAAGCAGTTCACCCTATGGCTTCTAGAAGGAGATTCAACGTTAAAAAAACGTCAAGAAATGTTTTTAAAAAGAAAAGAAGCTGTTGAAAACGAAATAAAAGAACTTAATAAAATGCTAGACATCATCAATTTTAAATGTGAATATTATAAAAAAGCTATACAAGCAGGAACCGACAAGCATTTATTTGGAAAAGACAAGCTTCCTCATGCTGATGAGTTCTTGAAACATAAATAAGTTATGTGTTGTTCTGCTTTATATAATATTTTACTAAGTTACTTATAGACAATAAAAGCAACAAAAAACGACTACAATAATTACCAAAGTCATAATCGTATAACTTTCAGAGATTAGAAAAGAAGAGTGTCAATCTAGAATTTTT
>CAJOQX010000422.1 GCA_905236865.1 Candidatus Rifleibacteriota bacterium | reverse complement strand
GATAAGCATCGCTTCTCCTGAAAAAATTAGATCTTGGTCTTATGGCGAAGTAAAAAAGCCAGAAACTATTAACTACCGTACGCATAAACCGGAACGTGACGGTCTATTCTGCGAAAAGATATTTGGTCCTCAAAAAGACTATGAATGTTTCTGCGGTAAATATAAGAGCGTTCGTTATAAGGGTATAGTTTGCGAAAGATGTAATGTTGAAATTACTACCTCTTCAGTTAGAAGAGAACGTATGGGGCATATACAGCTCGTTACTCCTATTGGTCATATTTGGTATTCTAAAGGTAGCCCAAATTATATTGCTTTATTGCTCGATATTTCTGCTAGAGATTTGGAAAAAGTTCTTTATTTCCAAAGCTATATTGTAATAGATCCAGGTAATCTTCCATTGTCAAAGAAACAACTTCTTTCTGAAGAAGGTTCAGCTGGTGAAATGGGCTATCGTGAACTTCGTGAAAAATATGGCGATATGTTCACAGCAAAAATGGGTGCAGAAGCAATTAAAGAATTGCTTGCCGAAATAGATCTTCAAAAACTTGAAAAAGAATTAAACGATCAGTTAAAAACCTCTACTGGTACAAAGAGAACCCATCTATTAAAGAGAATGGAACTCGTTAAGATGTTTTCTCGTTCAATCAGTAGACCTGAATGGATGATTCTTGATGTTATTCCAGTTATTCCACCTGATTTGAGACCAATGGTTCAGTTAGATGGTGGTAGATTTGCTACATCTGACCTTAATGACCTCTATAGACGTGTTATCAATAGAAATAACAGATTGAAAAGATTAATCAAATTACAGGCTCCTGATATTATCATTAAGAATGAAAAACGTATGCTTCAAGAAGCAGTAAACGCTCTTATTGATAACGGTCGCCGTGGTAAACTAGTAACTGGTCCAAGCAATAGACCTTTGAAGTCATTGACTGATATGCTCAAAGGTAAACAAGGGCGTTTCAGACAAAACCTCTTAGGTAAACGTGTTGACTATTCAGGACGTTCAGTTATTGTTGTCGGTCCAAGTTTGAAGATACATCAAGCTGGTTTACCAAAGAAAATGGCTCTCGAACTCTTCAAGCCTTTTGTAATGCAGAAACTACAATCTAAAGGTATTGCTGCAAATATCAAGAGTGCTAAAAAGATGATAGAAAAAGAAAAAGATGAAGTTTGGGACGTATTAGAAGAAGTTATCAAACATCATCCAATTCTATTGAACCGTGCACCAACTCTCCATAGACTTGGTATTCAGGCTTTTGAACCTGTCCTTATTGAAGGTAAGGCTATAAGAATTCACCCACTAGTTTGTACCGCATATAATGCTGACTTCGATGGTGACCAGATGGCTGTTCACGTTCCATTGATGTTAGATGCTCAAATTGAAGCTCGTATGCTTATGATGGCTTGTAATAATATTCTCAAGCCTGCTAACGGTGATCCAATATCTACTCCAACTCAGGATATGACAATTGGTCTATTCTATTTGACTATTGCTAAACCTGAAGGTCCAGATTATCCAAAAATGACTTTGAAAGTTTCAGATGGATTAAAATGGAGTGACCTACTTTTAAATGAAGGTAGAATTTGTGATTTCAAATTAGCTCAAGATATTAATGATGAACTTAAAACCTGGTTTGAATTTGATGGACCAGAAGCTGTTGAAAAACTTGAAAAAGCTGGTTTGAAAGAAATAGTCGTTTTCAGACCTCAAGTATTTGCTAGTAAAGAAGAAGCTAGAAATGCTTATGATACTCATAACTTCCATTTACAGTATCCTATTTATTTAAAGAAATCTGTTGTTGACTCTAAGAATATAGAAGAAGGCAAAAATGAATATGTTAAGACTACTATTGGTAGAATCATATTCCAAGATGCTTTACCTGCAGATTTCCCATTCCAGAATATGCAGATTTTGAAGAAAAACTTGCCAGCTTTAATCAAGAAAGTTTATAACAACTATGATTTGGCAGTTGTTGATGAAACTCTTGACAACCTAAAAGCTCTTGGCTTCAAATTTGCCACAACCTGTGGTTTGACTATTTCTATTAAAGACTTGATTGATCCACCTAAGAAGGCTGAAATTGTTGCTAAGTCTGATGAAAAAGTTGCTAAGATTCGTGAAAGATGGTTAAAAGGCGAAATTAGCCGTGATGAAAAGAAACAGGCTGAAGTTGACGTTTGGACAAAAACAACTGAAGACGTTACAGATGACCTTGTTCAAACTCTCGAACACGATGCAAGATATGGCGATTACAACTCTGTTTATATGATGGCTTACTCTGGTGCTCGTGGTAACTGGCAACAAATGCGTCAGTTGGCTGCAATGCGTGGTTTGATGTCAAATCCACGTGGTGATATTCTTGCTTTCCCAATTAAGTCAAACTTCCGTGAAGGTTTGAATCAGTCAGAATACTTCATCTCAACTTACGGTGCAAGAAAAGGTCTTGTTGATACTGCTCTTAGAACTGCTGACTCTGGTTATCTAACTAGAAGACTTGTTGACGTTGCTCATGACGTTGTTATCACCTGTGTGGACTGTGGTACAGAAAACGGCGTTGAAGTTTCTCCAATCAGACAAAATAGAACAGCTAACAACATTATGATTGATGATATTATGGTTCCAATATCTAAACGTATTGCAGGTAGAGTATTGGCTAAGCCAATTATTAATCTTGAAACAGGTAAGGTTCTTACTGTTAAACATGGTGACGAAGAAATTGTTCTTGAAGCTGGTTTATACTGCACTGATGAAATAGCAAAAGACATTGAAGATCATTGTGAATTTATACTTCCTTTAAATAAAATCACAACTGATATGATTTGTGCTGAACAAATTATTGATCCTAAGACTAACTACTTAGTTCTTAGACCAGATAGACAGTTCAATGATTACGTTCTTGAAAGAATGAAAGAATGTGAATACACTGAATGTAAAGTTAGAAGCAGAATAGTAATGCGTTCTCCGCTTACTTGCCGTTCTAAGGCAGGTATTTGCCAAAAATGTTACGGTGCTGACCTTGCAACAGGTAAGCTTGTAGACGTAGGTGAAGCTGTTGGCGTTATCGCTGCACAATCTATTGGTGAACCTGGCACTCAGTTGACAATGAGAACATTCCATACTGGTGGTGTTGCATTTGCTCAACGTTCTTACATTAAATCGCGTTCTGCTGGAACTGTAAGCTTCTCTACTTTGAAACTTGCTAAAATCTCTGATAGATCTAAGTTTGAAATTACTTCTGGTCAGGAAACATTTGATAAAGCTGATTTTGAAAAGGGCACTAAGACAGTTGTTGTCGGTGGTTTCTTAACTATTATCGGTAAGAATAAACATAAAGACAAATTAACTATACCTTTGGGCTCTGAAATGAAGATTAAAGACAAAGATAGAGTTACTCCAGGCACTCCAGTTGCTGAATATTCTCCAAATAACATTGTTACTGGTTACTCTGGTGAAATCGTTTTTGATAACATTGAAGTAAAAGATGGTATGGTTGTTTCTGAAAAAGCAACTATTAAAATTCTTACTCAAGAAGTTGATCCAATAACTAAAGACTTCTTTATCGAAGAATATAGAATTCCACAAGGTGCTGTTCTTCGTGTTGAAGATGGTGAAATTATTCACGCTGGTAACCTTATTGCTGAATCTTCAGGCCAATCGCACGCTGCAATTTCTAGAAGTAACGGTATCGCTAAATTTGAAAATATTCGTATTAAGAATAAACAAGTTATTAGCGAAAATGGTATTATTTTCATATTCCCAACAGATGCTAAAGAGGGTGAAAGAGTTGAATATGCTCTTCCAAAGAGTGTGAAAGAAGCAAAAGATGCTACACTTAAGAGTTGTGGCTTGATTCTTAATGTTAAGAATGGCGATGAAGTTGTTCCAGATCAAAAACTTCTTTCTGTAATCTCTGAATGTAATGGTACTGTTGCCCTTTCTTCTGGTGGAACAAAAATAGCTGTTACTAAGGAAGCTCTTGAAGATTACGAATTTAAGGGTGAAATGCAGGCCGCTATTGATGAACAGAATAAAACATTATCTTTAATTGCTCCAATTTCTGGTGTTGTTAAAGTTATTGCTGAAAAAGGCAATGTAAATAAGACCGTTGATAGAAAACGTGTTATTGTAAAACAAGAAATTGAATATAATGTTCCACGTGGCGTAATTCTTAGACCAAAAGAAAATTGCCGTATTCCTAATGGTGGCGATGTTGAAGAAAACGGTGAACTTACTTCTAAGCTAATAATTCAAGCCGAAATTGATGGTACTGTTGAAATAGCTAAAATCAAATCTGAATGTCGTATTAATCTTATTACAGAAGATTATTCAGATTTAATTAAAGGTGCTATTCTTGCTAGACCTTTATACAACCGTGAAACAGAAGAAGTTCTTGCTGAAGCAGGTACTGTAATTTCTGATGAACTCTTTGCAATTATTGATGAAAATCGTGGTGCTATAAGAGAAGTTCATATTGTTAAAGGCGAACAGTTAGCTGTTAATATCATTGGTGAAGATAACCTTAAAGTTCAATACCCAATACCAGAAGGTGCTACACTTAATGTAGAAAATGGTCAAGTTGTTAAAGCTGGTGACAAACTAGTTTCTGATGTTGGTCCTATGGTAAGTGAAATTGCAGGTAAAGTTAATTATATTTACGGTTATAATAAAATTATCTGCGAAGAAATCATAGAAAAAATTCTCGTTTATAGTGGTGTAGAATTTAGCTATCCTTCTAATTTGAGTTTGAAATTCCCACCAACTGTTACTAAAGATAGTGAATTAACAATTGTTCCTATACCATTTGAAACTTATGAACAAACAGAAGATACTGATGGCTCTACTGGTATAAAGATTACTCAACGTGTTCTTCACGAAAAGAAATATAGCATCACTAAAGAAATGGTTTCTCATGGTGCACTAGTAGTTGAAGATGGTCAGGAAGTAAAAGAAGGTCAGTTGATTGCTGTTCTTAAAGCAGATAATCACGGTGTTGTTTTACTTGATCACGATTTCTCTAAAGAAGGAAAATTAAAGAGCACAATTAAGAGTATTATTGTTCAACCTGGTGAATCTCATCAGATTCTTGATGGAGCTGAACTTAGAATTGAAGACGGTGCTATGGTTAAGAAAGGTGAAATCTTAGCTAAGTGGGGTGCTTCTGCAAGAAAGACTACAGATATCGTTCAAGGTTTGCCACGTGTTGCTGAATTGTTTGAAGTTCGCAAACCAAAGAAAGAAGCTGTCATAGCAGAAGATTCTGGTGTTATCAAGATGACTGGTAATTCTATAATTATCAAAGATCCAAAGACTGGAATCGAAAAGCCTGTTCGTATTCAATTAGGTTCAGTTGATATTCTTGTTCATGATGGTGAATATATTGAAGCTGGTGATCAGATTTCTGATGGTAAAGTATTCTCTAAGAAACTTGTTAAAGTTGTTGGACTTCCAGTTGTTAGAAAATACATGATTGAAGAAATCCTCAGAGTTTACAAAGATCAAGGCGTTGAAATTAACGATAAGCATATTGAAATTATTGTTAGACAAATGCTCCGCAAAGTAGTTATCACAGAAGCAGGAGATTCTAACTTCCTACAGAATGAATCTGTAAATGTTAGAAGATTTGAAGAAAGAGTTAGTAGCCTTGTTGAAAAAGGTAAACGACCTCCAATGGGTTCTCCAATGATTCAAGGTATAACTAAGGCTTCATTGACAACAGATAGCTTTATATCTGCTGCATCATTCCAGGAAACAACTAGAGTTCTTACTAAAGCCGCAATCAAATCTAAGGTTGACTATCTTAAAGGATTGAAAGAAAACCTTATCATCGGTAAGCTCATACCTGCTGGTACTGGTTTGTCTGTCTTGAAAGATATTGAATATAAGAATTTGCCTGTTGAAGTTGAACCAGTTGAAGAAACTCCAACTGAAGATCTATATAGCAATCTTACTGAACAAGACAATGAAGATTTGAAAGCTTTGGAAAACGAACTTTTCATTACTAAGCCAGAAGGCATGCATGATGAAGAAGATGAATAATTTAGCTTTAAGCTAAAAAGAAAACGCTTGGTTTTTGCCAGGCGTTTTCTTTTAATTATTAGAAATGGTATACGGTTAAATTATGGATAATTTTTGTAATAAATGCGGAAACAAACTTCCAACAGAATCTTTATTTTGTAATAAGTGTGGAAATAAAGTAAATTTAGAACTTCATAGAAATGAAATAATTGATGTTGTAGAACCACAAGATAGATTAATTTCAAATAAAAAGGTTATTAAAAAATCTACAATTTCAAAATTAGGTTTAAAAAGTTCAAAAATTGAAAATAAAATTATTAGCTCTCAAAAATCAGCTTCTACAAATAAAAGCACAAGTATTATTCAAGATACAAATATTCTTAGATTTATGGAATTTGTAGAATGTCCTGTTGGCACTTTTGTAATGGGAAGTCCTGCACCAGATGGGTCATTAGCTGGTAGTGGGGGTGAACTTGGAAGAAGCAATAATGAAAGTCAATTTAGTGTAACTATTTCAAAACCTTTTATGATAGGTAAATTTCAAGTAACCCAAAAACAATATGAAGAAATAGTTGGTGTTAATCCAGCTTATTTTAAAGACCCTAATAACCCTGTAGAAGGTGTAAGTTGGTTTGACGCAAAAATGTTTTGTGAAAAAATGACTAATAGATTTGGAAATGCTCTTCTTTCGGGTTATAGGTTTGATTTGCCATCAGAAGCACAATGGGAATATGCTTGTCGTGCTGGTACAACCTCTTCATTAAATAATGGATTTGAAATAAGTTCTGAAAATGGATATTGTCCTTATTTGGATGAATTAGGATGGTGTGCTTTTAATTCTCATGGAAAAATACACCCTGTAGGACAAAAACAGCCTAATGCTTGGGGAATATATGATATGCATGGGAATGTTTTT
>CAJOQX010000421.1 GCA_905236865.1 Candidatus Rifleibacteriota bacterium | reverse complement strand
TTATTGTTGATTTTGAATAAAAAAACTAGTAGAATAGTTATATATTTATGTGTCTATAGCTCAGATGGATAGAGCACAGGATTCCTAATCCTGCGGTCGCGTGTTCGAATCACGCTAGACACGTTTTTTATCTTATTTATAAATTTAAATATTAAATAACTCTAAATATTGTTCTGGTGAAATATTTTCAGGTCGTGCTTTTTCGTTTATTCCTAAATATGTAAATTTTTGAGCCCAATCTATTTCAGGAAAAGTTCTTTTTAAAGTTGATAATGCTATTTTTCTCCTCTGATTAAATAAAACTGAAACGTATTTCAATATTTCGATTCTTTTTTTTCTTTCTTCATCAGACAATTTAAGTGGTTCTATAATCAAAACACTACTATCTACTTTGGGATGCGGAATAAAAGATTTCGGACCGTATTTATTCCCTATTCTAGCATTTGCGAAAAAAGCAGTATGAACAGACAAATAACTGTATTCTTTATGGTTCACAGGAACACTTGCTTTAGTTGCAACTTCATGTTGTAAAAGAAAAACTAAGCGAGCTGGTGTTGGTCCTTTTTCTAAAAATTTTTTTATTATAGTTGTTCCACAATAGTAAGGAAGATTTCCACAGACTAGCAAAGGTTTTGTTGTAACAGGTAAATCATTGGATTCTATTTCTAAAAAATCACCCCAAGTAATACTTTCTTTTGGACATAGATTTTCTAATATATCTTTCATTCTTAAATCAATTTCAAATAAATGTATATCAGCACCTGTTTCTATCAACCGTTTAGTCAAAGCCCCCTTGCCTGGACCTATTTCCCACACACAAAAATCCTTATTAGGAGCTAGCTCTTTTAATATTTCATTTGGAATTCTTTCATCAATACAAAAATTTTGCCCCAATGATTTTTTTGCTCTAATATAAGAACTCTTTCTGACTATATTACCCATTTTTGTCCATCTCCCAAAAAGTTTCATTATCAGCAGGTTTTCTTTCTCTATCTAATAAAATAGTAAAATATTCGTCTCTTACGCTTTTTTTTATTGAATTACCAGTTACCAGTTGTAAAACCTCTATCTGTATTTCACGTTTTGCCAATTTTATATCTATTATATCTCCAACAGCTATTTCCTTTGTTGGCTTGGCTTTTATATTATTTACACTTACCAAACCAAGTTTACAGGCTTCGTTAGATAAAGTTCTTCTTTTGATAAGTCCTGTAACTTGTAAATATTTATCTAATCTCATATAATTCTCCTAAATATAAACAGGCGAACTAATTTTAAGTTCGCCTGTTTATATCTAATTCTATAATTCTATTTTGCCATTATTGAATTAAATCTATAAGTTCTTGATTTCGTTCAATTTTGGTTTTATTTGTTAATTCTCTAAAGAAGTAATTTGCAGCCAACTGTTGATATTCTTTTACATACATATTCTTAATACCGTCTATAGCAGTCTGACTTAAATTTCCTTCTACTGCTGGAGTTTCATTTTCAACTTTAACAATTACCCAAGCACCATCTTCTCTTTGGAAAGGCTTACTATAATCGCTAACTTTTAAACTCCAAATAACTTCTTCCATTTTAGAATCATAAGAACCCTTAGCCATTTCAGGCATTTCACCACCATTTGCAGCGGTTGGATCAGAAGAGTATTTTCTTGCTACATTAGAAAAACTAGCTCCAGATTCTAATTCTTTATATGCTTTTTCAATAGTTTCTTTATAAATAGCCATATTTGGATCTTGCTTACTAGAAGCTTCGGGATCTGGATTACCACTAACAATCTGCCTAATAGCTCTAGTAGCAGGCTTGTCAAACTGACTCTTATGTGCCTGATAATAGTTATTGATTTCAGAATCAGAAGGTTCAAAAGTAAGAATATGTCTGATTGTATCTCTACTTTCTTCAAAAGTATCAAACAAATCACATTGATAATCTGTAATTTTAATTATATGCCAGCCGTATTCAGATTTGAATGGAGTTAGATAGTTATTAAAGTTCTTTGCTTTTACTGCTTCCAACATTGCTTTTTGAACTTCTGGTATATAGTTACAGCCTCTGTTTGAAAAATAAGAGAATTGATTAATTCCTACAAACAATTCGTAGCCACTAATTGGTTCATTATTTTCTTTGAAAGATAAACCAGAAAAGCTATGTTGTTTTTCATCTTTTTCTTTACCATAAGCTTTCGCAATTTCATCGATTTTAGCTGAAGCATTGTCTTTCACTAGAGATAAAACAACTTTTTGAGCTTCTTCATCAGCATTTTTATGTGCTATAATATCTTTAATTTTCTTTTTCAGATTATCGGAAAGCTTCATTTGGACAGGTTCTTTGAAACCATTAATCATAAAAATATGATAACCATTAGAAGTTTTCACTATATCGCTGAAGCATGGAAATACCACACTTTCTATATTTTTAGTATTTTCAAGAGCAAATATTGCTTTTTCAATATCTGGATATATAGAATCGCTTCCTTCGCAAAGTTCTTCTTTAAGAATTGCTTTATCAGCATCGGTATAGTCTTCAGTCAATTCACCCTTGAAAAATAGAGGCAATCGACCTTGATTTTTTGCTGACCCAGCTTTAGAAAACTTTTCAACATATTTGAGAAACTTTGGAGCATTTTTATAACTTCCAAATACGTCAAAATATATTTCAGTGATTTGGTTTTCTGCTGTCTGTTCTGCAAGTTCAGCTTTCTTTTCCTGAATCAAAGTATCTTTTACTTCTTCATAAGGTTTAACTCTTTCGGGAGTTTTATCTTCTACTTTAATAATATGATAGCCAAAATTTGTTTTTACTGGCTCAGTAATAGTTCCTATTTCAGAAGAAAAAGCAGCATCTTCAAATTCTTTTACCATTACGCCACGACCAAAGAATCCCAATTCACCACCAACTTTAGCAGAGCCAGTGTCTTCAGAATTTTCAGTCGCAAGTTTAGCAAAATCTTCTCCATTTTTAGCTTTTTCGTATATTTCTAAAGCAACTTTCTTTGCTTCTTCCAGCTTCTTTTCTTCGTCACCTTCACCACGAGGTTTTATCAAAATATGACTTGCTTTAACCTGTTCTTTTTCTTTAAAACGGTCATCAGAAGAATCATATATTGTTTTTATTTCTTTTTCATCAACATCAACAGCATCAACGAATTCTTTATCTTTGAAATTTATAAAAATATGAGAAACATCAGCCCTATTTGAAGTTAAAAATTCGCTTTTGTTAGCTTCATAATAAGAAGTAATCTGTTCATCTGTAATTTTATCGGCATCGACAAAATCAGATGGTGAAACGAGTAAATGGTCAAAACTAATCTTATTATCTTTTTTAAATGCTAATTTATGATTTTCGTAATAAGCTTTAATCAAATCTTCTGTTGCACTAGCAGCTGGCATTTTAGTCAAGACTCTTGGGAAAACAACAAATGGTGCAGTTGCAAGAAGATAATCTTCTTTAAAATCTTCTTCAGTTTGCCCTTTTCTAATTAGCTTATATTCAAAATCTTTACTGTTGTTTTGTTCGCTTCTTGCTTTTTCATATTCCAAAATTTTATTAATGAAATCATCAGTAAGAATATTGTTTGCCTTAGCATACAAAGCAAGAATTGCCTGTTGTGTCAAAGAATTAAGAAGCTCATTGTTTGTAGCTTTAACAGTTTCTTTACTGTTTATTAAGTTTCTTAATACAGTTTTGACACTTAGTGCCATACTATAAGTTGCATTATTTGCATTGTAATAAAGATTAAAAACTTTTTCATCACCTTTACCCTGCAATGCGGCAGGTAAAGCGAATTTTTTCTCTGCTTCTTTTACTATAGAATCTTTGTATTCAGATTCGTTTCTTGAATTTCTACGATAATCTAATACTGTTCCATAACCAATAAAGAAAAGAGAAACAACAAATGTAGCTACAACAGCATAGATGAAAACATTCATGTGAAGTCTTAACCAAGTTAAAGACATAAACTTTGGAACAGGCTTCTGATGTTTTCCCTTAGCTTGGACTGTCTTATTTTCAGAAGATTCTGGATTAGACATGCTTAATGGTCACCCCTTAAAACGATAAGTAAAATATATGAAATAAAAAATCTTTATCCACATATAAGTCCGAAAATTATATCACATTTATTTTAAAAAATAAAATTTTATTTGTGACACAGGTGGCAAAAAAAAAGCGTAAGCTTTTAGCTTACGCTTTTTTTATCCTTTAACTACTATAGCTATTTATTTTCTTTATTCTTCATTGTTTTATCTATGATTCTAATATCGAGACTTGAACCATAGACTGGTAATGAGGTTTTGAACCATCTGTAGTTATGAGCATCTTTTCCTCTAATTATTGTTGATTTATTCCAAGTCCAGTTACCATCAGCACCTGCTGAACCAGCTCCAGTAGGAGGATAATAATCCCAATCTCTAGCATCGTCTTCTGAATAGATACTTATAGGAATAGCCATTGGGAACTGTTCTGTATCGCCTCTAAAGATTGTGTGGAAAGAATTATCATAATACATACCGATTTTATAAACAGATTTATCTACTTCTGCTCCAGATATAAAGCTAGATTCAACTTTCCCTTCTTTTATAGGTTGTGAACCATTGCGTCCGTCAGTAAGATAGTATTTAAGTTTCATAGTAGCTGTAGCTCCACCGCAGTTATCACTAACATATACTTTAAATTCTGTTTCAACGTTATCTTCTACATAATGCGGGGCTAGACCATATTGAACCTGCTTTGTAAACACAGAATCATTAACGCCTGTAGTGATGTTGTCTCCGAAAGACTTGACACCGCAATACGTATTAGTATCTACATCGTTTATATAACCATTGTAATGATTATTAGCTTCATTAATTTTCGTTCCTAATTTGATCCCTTTAACAGGCATTTTATATTCTAGGGTTGCTGAATATACTCTTGTATTTCCAACAACTTGTGAATAAATGGCATTGCTAGTTGTTAAAGTCTTTTCATATTTAGTGCCTGAACGGTAATGAACAGCATATTCGCTATCATCGTCACTAAACTGTCTACCTGGTGTTACACCAAACAATGTATCGGCTTTTCCTAGAACCACTTTTCCTTTATTGCTAGAATCAGACGAAGTATCTCTTTTTACTGTTTCAAACATCAATCTTATATCTCTTGCAGCTCTAGAGAAGACTGGTTTATAATTCAAGTTAGCTGTAGGCTGATGACTTTTTTTCAAATCTTCTATCTTTTTCTTTATATTTGTATCTGTTGGGTTTAAACTTTTATAAAGTTTATTAAGTGTTGTATTTGCACTACAATAATTATTACATTCTGTCGTTCCTAAATTATAAGCATAATTTCTTATATGCTCATCAAGACCTATACCTGCAGGAGTTTCAACAGCTTCCCATGGGTTATTATCTGTAATAGTAAATTTCACATAATCAGGATTTTCTAATCCTTTTGGACCAACCTTTGTAGCTAATTGAGTTCCTGTAATACCAAACAAATTATTTGGAGTAGTATAATCCCAAACTATTTTTGGTGAGTCTATATCCATAATTCTGACTTTAGCTTGCCCAGTTATTATATACCACTTTGGAATAGGAGGAAGAACAAAATATGGCTCTCCATCTTTATAAGCCCACATTTCGTAAAGAAACTCTCTTCTCATTGTTATTTGAATAATAGCATCAACAGGATCAGTGGGAGGTAAATCTGCTGTTGTAGTAAAGTATACAAGGTTATTTTTCATGTCATCCTTTTTGTTATTAACAGGAAAAACATATTCATACTCAGAGCCAGATGTAGTATTTTTTCTGCCACTAGTAGTAGCCCCCTGTTTCAAAGCTTGATTGATTTCTCTGTAACCGCCCTTTCCGTCTGGAACTTTATAAATTAACTTAGCAGATACAAATATATTATTATCAGCCCATTTCAAATCCTTGCCATTATTTTGAAATACATACTTACTTCTATCTTTATTAAGATAAAATTCTGAATTAGGATTAACCAATTCATTTCTAATATAATCAATATCTAGCATGTGAGTTTGTGACGCAGTATAATTAATTCTCCAATGGTAGTTTTCACCAGCTCTGATTCCAAAATATTTTGTATCTGAAGGGACTGACTTCCAATAACTATTATTATAAACGTAATTATCAACACCCCAATTTGGAATATCGTCACAACGCTGAATTTCGGCTATTTGGCTAACAGGCTCTGGCGAAGACTCTACATCGGTACCTATTGTTATAGGTTCTAATGCCAAAAATTTGCTATTATCACCACTAATAATTTGACTATAATCAACCTCTATGCTATTTCCATCTTTATCTTTAGGCTCTAACATAAACTTTCTGCCTTTATAAAGAAAAGAGTTCTTAATATTTTCCAATCTTTGCTGTGCTTATATATAAGAAACTCCACCATCTGATTGTGAGCCACTTTCCCCTCTTGAAGCAGTAGGATAAGCCCATTCATTTGTGTTCACAACGCCAGAGTATAAACCGTTGTGTGCATCTTCTATATTCCCTCCAAAAGGTACTTTATCATAATTGTACCAACTATAATTAACTTTACAAGTCATTATAAATTTGCCAAAAACAGGTGAATATATATAATTGTA
>CAJOQX010000420.1 GCA_905236865.1 Candidatus Rifleibacteriota bacterium | reverse complement strand
ATAATGTGCCAAACGTATCTCACAACGGTATCAGGCAGCAATATGTCTTAGACTGGCTTTTGAATAAACAATAACCTACTAGGCTAAACAAACTCACAAAAGTATCTTCTGAAACTTTTGTTTAATTCATCAGAACTAATTTCACTTATATTTTCATGATATATAAGATATAAGATTTAAGAGGGTAAGATGAAATCACTTTTTCTTTGCAAAAAAACAGTAAAGCACAGGAAGAATAAACATAGTCATTATGGCAGAAATGAGAATACCACCAATAGCCGCTTGCCCAATACCTGTTCTAAGTTCACTTCCTAAGCCAATGTCGAAAGCCATTGGAATCATACCGAAAACAGCAGCTAGAGTAATCATTGTTACAGCACGCATTTCATGTTTTATTGCTTCTAACATAGCTTCCTTTGACTCTAAACCATTATTAATATTAACTTGAACCCTGTCCATAATAAGAATTGCGTTGTTTACGACAATACCTATAAGCATAACACCACAAAGAAGAACCATCATAGAAAGCGATTCGCCTGTGAGCCACAATGCCCATATACAACCTATCATACCTACAGGAATTGTAACTAAGATTATGAAAGGTCTTAGGAAAGAATCAAGAATTGCGGCTAAAAGCAAGTAAGTGAGTAACAAGGCTATAGCACCAACTTCAATAAAGTCGTTAACACCGTCTTTCATCATAAGAACTCTGCCTATAAATTCAGCAGAATAGCCTACAGGTAACTCTCCGTCAGCAGCCAACAATTCATCTTTGATTCTGTTAGCGGCAGTTCCAAGAGGAACACCCTTAGATGGATTTGCATAGAAAATCACAGCTCTACCTTTGTCACGTCTGGTAATAAGAACAGGCGAAATCTTATGATTAATATTTGTAAAATTGCGTAAAATAATTGGATGACCTGGAGGTCCAGGCAATTCAAGCTGTTCAACCTGATTCAAACCTTCTCTTTCGCTAAGTTTTACACGAATATCGTAGGTTCTAGCTTTTTCCTTGTAAGTTCCAGACTTAGTTCCTTCTATATTGGTTCTAAGCCCCAAACCCAAAGTAGTAGCAGGAACTTTAACATCACTCAAAATCGCACGTTTCGGAGTAACAACAAGTTCATTCTTTCCTGGTCTAACAGAAGAATCAACGTCCATAAGCCAATCAACCTGTTTTGCTCTTGAAACGAGCTGTTCACCACGCTTGTTCAAAACTTCAAAATCATTACCTCTGATAACCATTCTGATTTGAGCACCGCTACCACCCTGATCTGGCAAAGAAGTACTTATTATTACGTCAGGGATAGCTTTAAGTCTTGAATTTATTTCATTCTGTAATTGGAAAATGTCTTTCTGTCTTTCAATTTTATCAATGAATTTGCAAGTAATCTGAGCAAGGTAGACACCTTCGGAAGTCTGACCAACTGCACCATCAATTTTTCCTATATTTGTAAGACGATGTTTCAATTCAGGAATTCCATCTAATAGACTTTCAATCTGATTGGTTCTTTCTACGGTTTGTTTAAGCGAAAAAGTAGAAGGATACTCGAGCTTTATAACCATTTCGCCTCTATCACTGATAGGCAAAAAAGTAAAACCAATAATTTTGACGAGACTCAAAGCGTGAATAAGCAGTAAAATTGAAACAACTATTGAAATAAAAGATAAAAGTTTGCTTTCAACAACTTTGTGAACCACCAAAGCACAAATATCGGTAAACTTGCCGAAACACTTATTCCAAAGAGATTCAAGCTTTTTAAGAATACCACTTTTGTTTTCGTCTTTTGTAATTATTTGTCCTGCAATACCAGGAATAAGTGTGAAAGAAATAAGGAGAGAAACAACTGTTACACCGACCATTGTTAAAGCAAATGGAATGAAGAATTGCCCAATCTGCCCTTTCATAAGGCTTACTGGAAACAGAACAACAATGTTTGTGCCTGCACTAGCCAAAACAGCCACAACAATTTCTGACGTGCCGTTAATAGCTG
Source organism: Candidatus Rifleibacteriota bacterium (assembly GCA_905236865.1). Classification (GTDB taxonomy): domain Bacteria; phylum Muiribacteriota; class Ozemobacteria; order Ozemobacterales; family Ozemobacteraceae; genus RUG334. Next base: position 3,665 of record CAJOQX010000420.1, on the reverse strand, counting down.
CGTCAGTGCTAGACTGTCCAGCATTTACCTTTGAAACAATGTTTTCCAAAACAACAATTGAGTTAGTTACAAGAATACCGATGGAAAGTCCTATAGCAAGAAGAGTTGCTATGTTTATTGTATACCCCATCATAGACATAAGAAGTACTCCTGCAATAACGGTCAGAGGCATTGTTATTGCAACAGTCAAAGTTGACTTGATGTTATATAAGAAGAAGAACATCAAAACGGCAGTGAGCAAAATTCCCTGCCAAATATTCGATATAGCGTTGTCAACAGAAGCTTGAATGAATTTGCCAGTATCGGATACCCAGATAATCTCGATTCCACCAGGCAAATTCTTTTTTATTTCCTCTATTTTTTCTTTAACAAGATTAACAACTTTTACAGCGTTTGCGTCAGATTTTTTTATGATTTGAACAGCAATACACTGACGTTTATCTATTGTAGCAGCCTGTCTACGTTCTTCTGTTCCCATGAGCACCTGACCGACATCGCGAATTGTGCAACGTTGTCCTTTTTTGTTGGCTATTTCAAGAGTTTCCAATTCCTTCAAATTCTTATAATCAGCGTCAAATTTGATGGTGTATTCAGCTCCTTCATGTTTGATACGTCCTGCAGGAATCATCTTAACTTCTTTTTTTATTGCGGCGACTACGTCAAGACTACTCAAGCCTCTAGCTGCAAGTTTATCTCTATCTAATAAAACGTGGACTTCTCTTTGAGCACCACCTGTTAGCTTAACTTCAGCAACGCCCTTTAAACCTGCAATAAAATCTTTAAACTCGTTATCTGCATAGTCGTAAAGCTCATCTATAGGTCTTGAACCAGTAATGGCAAGGTTTATAATCGGCTGTGCGTTGATGTCATATTTTAAAACAATAGGCTTTTCAACACCTTCAGGGAAATCATTTAAAATTGTATCAATTTTTTCTCTGATATCGTTTGCTGCTGCATCCACACTTGTTCCAATTTCAAATTCAAGCAAAGTCTGGCAAACATTATCTAAACAAGAAGAAGTAATACTTTTTAAGCCATCGAGAGAACCTGTTGCGTCTTCGATACGCTTTGCACAATCTGTTTCAATTTCTTCAGGCGAAGCTCCAGGATAAATAGTTACAACTGTAACATAAGGCATATCTGTTCTTGGAAGCTCTTCTAATGGGAGCTTTCGATAGGCGTTTAAACCAAGCAAAGTAATAGCTATCATCAAACAGACAATAGCAACCCAACGCTTTACTGAAAAATTAATTAGGCTACCCATTATAATTACTCCAACTATTCTAACTTATCACCTACTACAAGTAGCTGTCAGGCTCTTATTGCCACTTACATTATTAAGATGCTTTAGCCTCTTTTGTTTGCTTATAACTTATACATTTTAAATTGTAAAGTCAATAGGGATTATATTACAATTAAATTAACTGTTGAGTATTATTTTCCATAAACAATATAAAGTAAATTTTAATTCTTTTACCTCATAGTTTTTACAACTAATATATTTATAAACATAATAATTATCCAAAAAATAAACAGAATTCCAACTATTGAAGGACCTGCAGGCAAATCAAACTCAATAGAAATGCCTAGACCTGTAACTCCTGCGACTATTCCTAATATTGGGCACAAATAAAATAAACTTTTAGCATTTTTAGCAAAAACACAAATTGTAATAACAGGGAAAAGCAAGAAAGCGAAAGTTCCCATTGTTCCAAGACTTTCCATACTTATAATAATCGTTGCAGAAATACAGATAAATTGTAGATATTCGTAAATTCTATGTTTATTAAGACCATTTAATTCTGCTTGAATTGGAGACAAATTTACCATTAAAAATCTTCTTCTTAACAAACTTAAAACCAGCAAAGCAGGAATACAAACAACCGCAGTAAATATTAGAGTTTCAGGAACAGAAGCTAAAATTCCGCCTTTAAACATAGATTCGTAACCATGGGTTTCGGCATTAGTTTTAGCCATAATCAACAAACTGCCAGCCATTGAAACAGCAAAGCCAATGCCAATAAAAGCATCATTTTCAAGCTTCATTGAGCCTTTACTAGAATGCCACCCTAGTATGATGACACAAAGAACCAAAACAATTAAATATGAAATTATTTTATTTTCCGTAAACAAAGAAGATAACAATAGCCCAAAACCAGCTATTTGAGGCAAAGCTGCTCCTAGAAACAAAGAACGTCTTTGATATAAGTATATTCCAGAACTAGACAATGCCACAGAAGCAATTATTACCACATAAAAAGCCATAGAGAAAAATTTTATCAATTCTATAAATTCAGTCATATTATTTACCTGTGTTAGATATTATATGAGATATAAGATATAAGAGATGAGGATGAGAGATGAGAGATGAGAGGAATGTTTTAGCAAAACGAAAGTCTCTACTATAACCGTCATTACGAGAGACTGTGCAAAAACTAGCTTTTTAGTCCATAATTAGATTATTCTAATTATTTTAAAATCCCCCTTAATCCCCCTTTACAAAAGGGGGCAAGGACAAATGCCTGTGCATTAAAATTTTTGCAAATTTCGAGTTTTAGCACAGCCTCTACGAGGCTCGTAGAAGCTGTGGTAATCCATAGATCTAGTGGTTATAGTAAATTAGAGCGAATCAACAATTAACAATTTATTTTCCTCCACTTTGTAAATTGTAAAATCCATACCCTTGAAATCATCAAATATATGTGAAACAAGAATTAAAGCAAACTCTTTTTCTTGTTTTATTTCTTTTAAAAGTTGCATAAAGTTCTTGCGTTGATATATGTCAAGCCCCTGAGTAGGCTCATCAAGGATAATTGCATCAGGAGAGCTTATAAGAGACTGTGCAAGCATTATTCTTTGTTTCTGACCGCCAGAAAGATTCTTAAACAAATGTTTTCTATATTCGGTAAGAGCAACTCTTTCCAAAATATTGTCGAATTTGTCTTTGAAACGAGGCAAAGCAGACTGCCAAGGCTTTAGCTGTTTGCTCAACCCCATTTCTAAAATTTCTTCAACAGAAAATGGCAACAAATCTTCTGTTTCTCGTATTTGAGGAATATAGGAAATAGTGCAATTATTGTCTATTTCTATTTTTCCACTAATTGGCTTTATTATTCCAAGCATAGTTTTCAAGAAAGTTGTTTTACCAGAGCCATTTTCACCAATTAACCCAATGTTAGAATTTTTACTGATAGAACAATTTATATTTTTAATCAAAACTTTATCAGAATAGCCAACAGATAAGTCTTTACAAGAAACAAAAGCTTTTTCCATTTTATTTCAACTCCTCTGCTAATTTATTTATTAAAAAATCTATAAAGCTGAAATATGTATCTGTGCCTTTAACAGCACCTGTTGAAGCAGGCAATGAAATTACTTTGCCATTTATTTTTTTTGCAATCATATTTGGGAATTTTTTATTTTGATAACTTTCGCAAATAATGTTTTTACAGCCTTTTTCATTCATCAATGAAGTAATATTGCTAATTTCTCTAGCAGTAGGTGGTATACCAGGTCTTGATTCAACATAACCGACAATTTCTAAACCTGTAAAATCAGTGAAATATATCCAAGAACTATGCTGACAAACAATTTTCCTGTTGCTAATTTTTGCCATTTTTTCTTTCCAAGCCTTAATTTTGTCATTAATTTTTGATTTAAAAACT
>CAJOQX010000419.1 GCA_905236865.1 Candidatus Rifleibacteriota bacterium | reverse complement strand
GTAAAGGGGGACTAAGGGGGATTTTAAAATAATTAGGTAAAACTAATTTTAGAGTAAAAAAGTAGTTTTTAGACAGTCTCCTGGAGGAGGGGTGGACTGCCAAAGGCAGGACGGGGTGGTGACGTAATTCGTAGTACACCCTCTTTAGCGAAGCGTACCAACAAACCCTAATCAACAAGCATTTCTTTAAGTTTTTATTGTAATTGGTTTTTGTTGTTTTTATTGTTTGATCGAAGGCTAGAAAGTATCGATTGTTTCAGATATTTGATACTTTTTAAGCTATCTAATAACAATAACTACAATAATTAACAACTACAATAACTACGCCAAGCTATGCTTGGCATTATTACTACGCTATCGCTAAACAAAGTTTACACAGGTTACGTCACCACTGCGACTCGCTGCCATCCTGGCGCTCGCTTGCACAGCAACCTCCTGTTGCTAGCCCGTCAGTCTTTCAGACTGCCACCCCAGCAGTAGCTAACACATCCTGTGGCTACTTCACGCCAACATCCTGTTGGCAGTCCTCGCGGAGGGGCTTTAGAGCATCTACCTTCAAGCGTTAGTCTAAAAAGTTAGTCAGAGTATCAAAATTAACTGTAAAAATAACGACTAGCAATATCTTTCGTTATTCAACTCTCAACTCTCAATTCTCAACTCTCAATTCTCAATTCCATATTAATATCTGATTCGTCCATTAGCAACAGAGATTAAATGTAAGCCGTAAGGACTTTTTCCATAGCGTTCAGCCGACTCTAAAAGTTTTGTTTTGCTTATCCAATGGTTTATATATGCAATTTCTTCAGGAGCCGATATTTTGATTCCTTGACGTTTTTCTATCATTCTTACATAATCAGCAGCTTCAACTAGGCTTTCAACTGTTCCTGTGTCTAACCATGCATAACCACGACCTAAAAGTTGTACATCAAGTTTTTCTTCTTTAAGATACATATCGTTTAATGTGGTTATTTCTAATTCACCACGGGCACTAGGTTTAACATTTTTAGCCATGTCACTTACACCAGCAGGATAAAAATAAAGACCTGTTACAGCATAGTTACTTTTTGGTTCTTTTGGTTTTTCTTCAATAGATAGAACTTTTCCATGTTCATCAAATTCTACAACACCAAAACGTTCTGGGTCGGTAACATAATATCCAAAAACAGTTGCTCTGTTGTTTTTTTCTGCATTTCTTGCAGCATCTACAAGCATTTTTTTAAAACCGTTTCCATAAAAAATATTATCACCAAGAATCATAGCACCTGCTTCACCTGCTAAGAATTCTTCCCCAATAATAAAAGCTTGAGCAAGTCCGTCTGGAGATGGCTGAACTTTATAACTTAGCTTAACTCCGAACTGACTGCCATCGCCTAAAAGATTTTCAAATCTAGGAGTATCTTCAGGAGTAGATATAATCAAAATATTTTTAATTCCAGCAAGCATCAATGTTGACAATGGATAATAAATCATTGGTTTATCATACACAGGTAAAAGTTGCTTAGAAGTTACCATTGTTAAGGGATATAAACGTGTTCCAGCACCGCCAGCTAATATTATTCCTTTCATATTATCTCCTTTTCTTTGTTTTATTAATCAAAAACATCTGCTTTTTCAAAAGGAAGCCCATTTTCATCTTTTGGTGAAAGAATAGGTGTTATTCCTTCTTCTATAGGCCATTCTACGCCAATAGTTTTATCGTTCCAAGCAATACTTCTTTCTGCTTTAGGATTATAAAAGTCAGTACATTTATATTGAAATTCTGCTGTATCGCTCAAGACATAAAACCCATGACCAAATTTTGGCGGTATCCACATCATCTGTTTGTTTTCTTCAGAAAGAACCCTTCCAACCCATTTTCCAAAATAAGGAGAATTTTTTCTTAAATCAACAGCAATATCAAAAACCTTGCCTTGAATAACACGGACTAATTTTCCTTGGCTATTTTCTTTTTGATAATGAATTCCTCTAAGAGTATATTTTACAGATTTGCTGTGATTATCTTGGACAAATTTCATATCTAGCCCTTCTTTGTGAAATTCGGCTTCATTCCAAATTTCCATAAAAAAGCCTCTAGAATCATAAAATACTTTTGGAGTTATAAGTAAAACTTCTGGGATTTCAGTTTTTTCTATTATCATTATTAACCTTCAACAATTATTATTCTTAATCTTACCACGCCATATTTTTTTTAACAATAAAAAGAAAGTTCAATAACAACAAAATAATATATTGTATTATTTGCAAATTTTAGATTAGAATAGAAGTATGTGGATTGTAATACTAAATTTTTGTCTTTTCATTTTATTAATAGGCTTCTTGTTCTATGGATTAGGAAAATGGACTAACCTAATAACGGAATATGAGGATGGTTCTGAAACTATAGAAAAAACAGAATCTGAAAATTATGAAGATGGCAAAAATATAATAGACGGAAGGTTCATCAGATTACCTTTATGGGTTCTTCTAACAGGTATATTAATAAGCCAAATCATTGGTTTAATTAAGTATATGTTAGGTTATTAATTAGGAGGGAAAAAGGTTGAGTAATTTTGCAAGTGATAATAAAAGATTTTCAGGCTTAAAGGCAGAATATTTTCAGCACAAATGGGATCAGCAAGCTGTTGCTGCCTTACAGGCAATTCCTGGTTTTGAATTTCTAATTAAAAAGTTAATGGAAATAGGTTTTGAGCAATTTTTTAGGATTACAAATCTTGCCAGCAATGTTCATGTTACAGGTAAATTGTTACCAGATTTACAAGAAAAATTACAAACTGCTTGTGAAATTCTCGATGTAGCTGTTCCTGATTTATATATAAGTACAAACCCTATACCTAATGCATACACTTATGGCGATACTAAACCTTTCATAGTTCTTACATCTGGACTTCTTGAATCAATGGGTGAAGAAGAACTACTATTTATACTAGGTCATGAATTAGGTCATATAAAATGCGGTCACGTATTATATAAAACTATGGCTAGACATTTTGCTTTGGTTTTGGAAATTGTAGCTAATGCAACGTTAGGTTTTTCGCGCTTAATAGGAACAGGATTAGAAGTTGCTATATTTGACTGGGAAAGAAAATCAGAACTATCAGCTGACAGAGCTGGTCTAATAGTTACTCAGAGTCTTCCTGTAGCTAATAGAACTTTTATGAAAATGGCTGCTTCTGCACCTAGTTTCTACAATCAAATGGACGAAAATGAATTTCTAAAACAGGTAGAAACTTATGAAGATGCTTCCGAAGCTTCTTTTATAAATCAAGCTTATATTGCACTTGTAACTGCTAAAATGACTCATCCATTCAATATTCTTAGAGCAAAGAAAATTGTGGATTGGGTTAAGAAAGGTGAATTTACTCAAGTTACAGGCATATCTATTGAAGATGTAACAGCAAAAGGTGCTACAACAAAGCCTGATTCAAAAGAATAGTTGCTCTGTAAGAAAACTTGACAATAAAAAAGTTACCGTGCTAGTATAAAAAATAAACTTCCGTGAAAGGGAGGAAAATTTATGGTTCGTGCTAAGACAATCAAAAAAGATGAAGCTTTATCAAAAAAGAAAAGCGAAGTCAGAGATTATTCTGTGACTGATACTTATGACAAAGGCGATATGGTTTATCACAAAGTATGGGATGATACTGGTGAAGTAATTGAAGTTGGTACAACAGATGATGGAATCAACAAAATGAAGGTTGCCTTTGAAAAGGTCGGAATGAAAACCTTAAGAATGGCTTAGTTTACTTCCAGAAATAAAAAAGACTCGCTAGTAATATTTTGGCGGGTCTTTTTTTAACATAAAACCTTGAATTCTAATAATTTAGATAACAATAAAAATAACAATAAGAATTTAAAAGAAAAAGGGCTATATCTTTTAAAACCTTGTACAAGAAAACTTATAGGTTTTCTTTCACATAAAGATACTCGTTTAAAAGAGCAAGGTGCAAAGGCTCTAGAAAAAATAGCTGATCCAGAAGCTATAGTTCCTCTTACAGAGGCTATATTGAAAGAGAGACAAGATAGCTCTTTGCCAGAAGCTTTAGCTGCAATAGGCAACGAAAAATCTTTCAACAATCTTTTGAAAGTATTTACAGAAGCTGACAAAGAAATAAGACCTAACATAGCACTGGCACTAGGAAATTTTAAAAATTCAAAAGCAGCAGAAGTTTTAGTATCTGGATTAAGCGACTTAGATGCAAATGTCAGATGTGCTTGCATAACATCTCTAGGCAATATAAAAGATATGACAGCTGTTTCCAATTTATTAGGTTGTCTAGGTGAAAGCAATGAATGGTTATTTTTAAATGTTGTAGAATCATTAGCAAAAATAGGTTCTCATAAAGCAACCAATCCTCTAGTAGCTTTTTTTATAAGAGAAAGAAACGAAAGAAAAAGAGCGGCTATCATAAGTGCTTTAGGCAGATTGGGGGATTTAACTGCTGTAACCACATTAACTAGAGCATTAAGAGATCCTGATGACAGAGTTAAAGCTAATGCAATAGAAGCCTTTTCTAAATTAGGCTTACCTTCTGATAAAGTTTTTGGACTTATTCAACCATTTTTTAAAAACCCATCAAATCGTGTTCGTGGCAATGCATTAGTTACCGCATCAAAAATTGGCAAAAATGCAGAAATAAGTAACGAACTAAGAATAATGGCAGATGACACCGATAAGTGGGTTAGAGCTACTCTTGCGTACATATTAGCTTCAATAGATTTAAAAGAAGCTATAGATTATTTAATTTTGCTTCTCAGAGATGACGAATCTGACGTTCGCAAAAATGCTGCGAAATCGCTTTTTATCAGAGCCAAAGAAGCTCCTACAGATATTGTTCTTAATATGCTCAATGATCCTGCACCTTTTGTTAGGCTTCAAGCAATTTTGATTTTAGGCAAACTTAGAATCTCTTATGCTAGCGATAGGCTTATAGAGATGCTAGAAAGAGAGCGTAATCCTAAACTAAGAGCTTCTATCATTTCTAGTTTAGGTCATATAGGTGGTAAAAATGCAAATCTAACTTTGCAAAATGCTCTTCACGATAGAGATTCAAGAGTTCGTGCAAATTCAGTAGATGGTTTAGAAGAAATACTTGGAGAAGGCTGTATAAATGTTGTCAAGCCTATGTTGCACGACCCTGATAGCAGAACAAAAGCAAATGCGGCAAAAGTATTATTTAAACTAGGTGAAACAGATGTATTGAAAGACCTTGAATCTATGCTTTCTAGCAGAGATATATCTTTAAAAATGTCTGCAGCTTATGCTGTAAGAGAATTAGGAATTATATTAAATGATATAATTAATTTTCCTGAAAGTTCTGCTTTGGTATCGCAAATAGAAAAAGTAACACTTCCTGAAATACCTGAAATAATTAGAGCTTCTATAGATGAAGTTAATAACGCTCCAGTAATAGAAGACATTAATGAAAAACAAAATATAACAGGAAAAACAAAAACTTCGGTTCTTCCACCTGCCGAGAAATCAGTTAATGAACTTAGAGAGGATTTAAGAAGCAATTATCAGAATTTATATAAAATTGGAAAAATGAAAGAAGCTTTGTTAGCATCTGAAAGTTTTGTTTCTAAATATCCTTATGATACAAAAGGTCTTACTTTCTTAGGAAATCTTTATTTTAAACTTTCACGTTTTGAAAAAGCTATAAAAGTTTTTAACAAACTTTTAGAAATGGATCCTTTTGGAATTCAAGCTTTAAGTAATTTGGGAACAGCTTATTTCAGAAACGGTGAAACAGACAGAGCTATTGAATCATATCAGAAAGTATTGAAACTTAGACCTGATTTATCTGTGATTCGTTTTAATCTAGCAAGTATTTATCTAAAAAACAACAAGTGGCAAGAAGCCATTAAACAATATGAAGAAGGTTTTAAATATCAGCAACCCAATGCAAGAATTTTAAATAATCTTGCTTTTGCTTACCAAAAAATCGGAGATCTAGACAAAGCAGCAGAAATATATCGTAAAGTGTTGGTTTTAGATTCGCATGATGCAAGTGCTTTTTATAATCTTGCTGTTATTTTGCATAAAAAGGGAAAAACTAGCGAGTCTATCTTATTAATTAGAAGATCTTTAAATGCTGTAGAAAAAAATACTACTGGATACAAAAATCTTAGTGATATGTTAGAAAGACTTAGCCCTAAAGGTCCGCTGCATTAGATGTAAGAGAGGCTAACGCCTATAGTGATAGGTGGTGAGTGATAAGTGATGGGTGGTATTGTCCTAAAGCCTCCCCTGGAGGGGAGGCTTTAGGACAACTGCTTTAGAGCGTTAGGCACAGGGCTTGAAGCAAGGGCTGTTTCCCTTCTCCCTTCTCCCTC
>CAJOQX010000418.1 GCA_905236865.1 Candidatus Rifleibacteriota bacterium | reverse complement strand
GTTTTTCTTTAAAAAAGACTTATTTTTCTTCTAAAAACACATATAATTTCCCTCCTATTGGCGTAAATTCTTTCCATTGGGTAATTTTATTGAGGAAAAATAGAATTATTACGGATTTAAGCAAATATTATTATGAGTTAAAATATTCAGATAATAATTTGCAGACGAGATATATTTCTAATTCATTGTCTAATGAACCATATTTTTATGGGAATATTGAATTTCCTAGTTTAGTTCCTTTGGCAAGAAATAAATTAAGCAAGTTAGATAATTTAATAATTAAGTCTTCTAGCGACAATTTTTGTTTTGATTACTGCTTAGTAAATAAAAATATAAATGAAAATGATGTAAAATACACTCTTTTAAAAAGTGATAAAAAAAATCTGTTCAAACATATCCTTTTTAACGATTTAAAAATTCAGATTAGTTTTACAAACAAGGAAAAAATAATCGATAGAAATAATAATCTCACTTTTAAATCTGAAAAAGAATTTGACTTTCCTTCTTTTTCTTTAGAATGCTGGAAAGATGACTTTGCTATGATTAAGCCGACTAATAATGATTCTATTAATTATCGTCATATTAATCTCCCTGATTTTATTGATATAAAACATACAAGAGATTCTAGGATTAAGTTAAATATTTCTACTATTGATTAAAGGAAAAAGCTATAGTTATGGACGAATTTACCAAAAAGCAATTAGCCCGAAATTTGTTTGTTCAATCAGCCAAACTAGGTAAAAGACTGCCTTCTCTTAAGATTGAAACAAGCAACAATAATTCAAACAATAAAATTGACTGTCGAAAGTGTGTTCATTTTTTTGTCACTTGGGAAAAAAATTGTCCTTATGGTTGCCATGCTTATGGCTTTAAAGGGCTTATAATACCATCTGTAATAGTAAAAGCATCATCGGGTGAAATTTGTAAGTTTTTTAAACAGCGTTCGTGATTGAAATCTTTTTTATTTTATGTTAGTATTTTGCCCTAAAGTAAGAAAATATATCATTCATATAATTTGCAATCGTTATTTTTCTAATGAAATTATAAAGGCTTGCCGATGGTAATGATTAGAAAGACTGAACCGGGCAGAACAGTTCAGGATTGCAAGGAGGCGTTTTAAAAGCAGATGACACAGCAGAGTATTCACTTTATAGGAATCGGCGGTGTTGGAATGAGTGGCATTGCCAGCATTTTCTTACAAAAGGGCTATAAAGTTTCTGGCTCAGATATTAATGAGAGTGATAGAACTTTAAGACTAGCTAGACAAGGTGCCAGCATTTATATTGGTCATAGAGCATCCAATCTAGCTGAAAGTGTTGATAGAGTAGTAATTACATCAGCCATTAGTTCGAACAATCCCGAGCTTGTTGAAGCTCATAAACGTAAACTTAATATTGTCCACCGCTCTGATCTTTTGGCAGAGTTGTTCTTAGATTCTAATTGTGGTATTGCCGTTGCAGGTTGTCATGGCAAGACAACAGTTAGTTCTATGATTTCTACTGTTTTAGTAGAATCAGGTAAAGATCCTACCTGTGTTGTTGGTGGTCATGTTAAGGCTTTGAATGGCAACTCGTCTTTTGGTAAATCTGGAATACTAGTTGCTGAAGCAGATGAAAGCGATGGAACTTTCCTAAAGTATTTCCCACAATACGGTGTAATTACTAATATTGATAATGATCACATGGATCATTATTCAAACTTAGATGCAATCATTGATGCTTTTGAACGTTTTGCAGGTCACATTACCGAAAATGGTGGGCTCTTCTTATGTGCAGACGATGTTATCGCACGTAATCTTTCATTACCAGAAAAACTAAGAACTATTACTTACGGTATTGATACTGCAGCAGACTTTATGGCTGAAGATATAAGCTATCATCCTTTTGGTTCTAGCTACACTTTGACCGTAGGTGGTCAGAGCTATGGTAGAGTTGAATTATCAGTTCCTGGTAGACACAACGTATTAAACTCTCTTCCTGTAATTGGTTTTTGCCTAGAAATCGGTCTTCCTTTTGAAGTAATACTCGAAAGCTTGAAAAACTTTCATGGGGCTGGTCGTCGTTTTGAAATAAAGGGCGAATGTGAAGGTGTAACCGTTATCGATGATTACGGTCATCATCCTAATGAAATAAAAGCAACTCTTGAAGCGGCAAGTAGTCTTGGAGCAAAAAGAGTTGTGGTAGTTTTCCAACCTCATAGATATTCAAGAACTTTGTTTCTCTCTCAAGAATTTGGGCGTTGCTTCGACAATTGCGATAAGCTTTTCATTACAGATATATATGCTGCATCTGAAAAGCCAATACCTGGTGTAACTAGTAAGGTTATTCTTGAACACATGCCTGTTTCTAACAGACGTAAAGTAAAAATGGTCAAGAATGTTGATGATGTAAAATATATGTTGCTGAACTATGTTGAACCAGGTGATGTTATATTCACAATGGGTGCTGGTAATATTACTAGACTAGGTAATGAATTCCTTGAATCGATGAGAGCAAGAAGTCATGAAGTAGATTATCATAATATGCCAGCAAGTGTGGCGGCCGTATAATCGGAGTTAAAAATGGTTATTCTAACAGCTTTAGTTTTGTTCAGTGTAGCCGTAGTGATTTCTAGCGTTTCTGTAACATTAGGCTTCAAAGTACTAGATTTAATAAAAGCAAAATACGGTTCATGAACAACAATTAATTAGAAGTAAAAAAAGCCTCTCGATATAATAGAACGAGAGGCTTTTTTTATGCGTTTAGAATAACAAAATTATTTCTTTGTTGTTTTATTATCTTTTGAAACATCTTTGTTTGATGTATTTGGCTTTACTTCTGTAGTTTCATTTTTAGCATCCGTTTTAGTTTCTTTTTCAGGAACATTTTCTTTCGGTTTCTTAAACTCTAGTTTGTTTTCTTCCATAGTCAAATCATCGCTATTGGCAGAAGAAACACCTATTGTATATTTTTTTTCTGGCAAAATATATTCTCTTGATACTTCCATAATATCACTTACAGAAACAGCAGAAAGAATATCTTCATGTTTGGAATAATAATCAAAACCTAGTCCTAAAACTTCATCGCGAGAAATAGTATCTGCAAAAGCTAGGCTATCGGTAAGTTTCATTATATAATCCGTATAAAGTTGATTTTTAATGTATTGTAGTTTAAAACTTGGAATATTGTTTTTCTTGAAGATTTCAACTTCTTTTTGCAGAATTTGTGTAGCAGAAGCAATATTATTTTTATGCGTTTTTAAAGTTGCAAGAAAATACCCATCATTTAAAAAGCTTTTATTGATAATTTCCACAGACGAAGAAAAAGTAGCTAATTTTTCAGCATCTTTTAATGATTCGTTAATTGATTCTTCTAAAAGATGTGTAGCTATGTCTAATGCGACTATTTTTTTGTTATTTGAAGTAATACTCTTAGATATAAAATTAATATAAGCTATATCGGAATCATTTTTTATCAATGTCAATGGTTCTATTTTTGCAGATTCGCTTGCAGTCGTTTTATTAGTCTCTTTTGTGTTTTTGTAGGTATTTGATAATCTGCCAAGATTTGCTATTAGATAATCTCTAAGTTCAACAGCATAAAAATCTCCAACTATCGCTATAACTAGATTTGATGGAATAAAGTTTTTCTTGTAATAGTCAATAACTTCAACTCTTTTGGTTTTACTTAAATCTTCTAATTTACCAAAGTCTGAATAAGTTAAAGGCGAATTACCAAAGATTCCTTTTAAAGAAGCATATATGCTTTGTAATTTTATATTCTCGTTTT
>CAJOQX010000417.1 GCA_905236865.1 Candidatus Rifleibacteriota bacterium | reverse complement strand
GTTAAGCTTTTTTTCTTTGAACAACCTAGATATATTCAGGAAATGCTTGGTATTTTGAAGTGGGAAAGTTGAGTAAATAATAAATATTTATAAAATCAGGATAATTTCCTTTAATTATCTTTGTAATAAAAGGAGTAATAACCAGACCCAATGTCAGAATTATCAAACCAATTATTCTATAGGTCTTCTTATAAAAAGCCATCAAGGCACAAACTTTTTCATCGTCTTTTTGTGCGATAGGTTTGTAAAGACTGAATACAACAGCGCTGGTAAAACCTAATTCAGCCATATTCAGCACTTGTAAAATAGAAATGAAAAGACTGCTTAAGCCAAGAAACTCCGCTCCGAGTTTCCAAATAATTATGGTGCGTGTAACAAAAGGCAAAATCATTGCTACAACTTTGTTTATAGCACCAAATATAATATTTCTTTTTATATTCTTTGTTCTACTGTCTGACATCTAATTAATAAACAAGTCTAATATTTTCATTGTATACAAAAGATAATTCACAAAAAATATACATTATTATAGCATTCAATAATTATTCATTTTTTATTTCCTTAACAATAACTTTTTAATCAGCTTGACAGGTATTTTGAAATATTTATATAGATAGTCTTTGGTATTTTGTTTAATTATTTCTAATTTTGATATTTTAAGTTTGTTGTCAGAGCATTTATTAAGAATTTCCTGAGCAATACCCATAAATGTAATTCTCTTATAATGTCTAATATTATCTTCTAAATCATCTCGACTTTGTATAAGTTTTCTTACATCAATTATAGAACACCTATCTTTATGTTTTTCTACAAATTCCTCCAAGGCTTTATTCATTGTTTTAAATCGTTCGGCTGCATCAATTTCATATTTATTGTTTGGCTCTATTTCGGCACCGTTTAAGAATAAAATTGGTTTATCCGTTTGTTTTATCAACCAATCCAAATCTGAAATAAAATCCTCGGGTTTTTGCAAGCCTAAAAATTCATAATTATCTTTAAAATCTTTTAGCGATTCTTTCGTAAAACCAGAATGTTCTTCCTGTTTTGTCACATCTAAAAATGGTCTATAAGGAACAATAAAACCTAACTTTTTATGTTTATATAAACCTTGAGAATAATTCATAAGTGGGCTATAAATCAAATAATCATATTCATTAGTCTTAAAAAAATTAAAATCCAAAAAATTTTCATCTAAAAAGGTAATTTGCTTAAAACTTCAAACTCTTTTTCGTTTATATTGTTTACTTTTTTAAGGAATATAGTATGTTCTCTATGTACTCCAATCTGTTCCTTTGTTGCATAATTAAAGTCTTTTATTATTTCAATGTTTTTATTTTCCAAGTAATGACATACCTGGCTCAAATCACAGCCTCCTAGTAATAAAAGCTTTATTTTCTTATTCCTAACACCATCTTTTGGCTGCATTAAATCGGAATTATGGAAATAATCATCGCTACCAATTTCAGTAATCCAATCAACTTTATTATTATCAAGTTTTGTAGAAACTGGTTCTATTATATCTATTTCAGGCATTCCTAGTTTTTGATAAACGTAATTTTCAATGCCCAAATTCAATATTCTACATGAAAACAAGAAATGAATTAATTTATGTTTTATTTTATCCAAAACATAAAAGCCACAAATTCCATAATCACCAAAATTATCTATGACTCTTAGAGCAATAGACTCAAAATCTTTGTTATCAATTATTTTATTCAAATCATCTAAAGTTATTCTTATCTTTGTATAATTTAATTGATTAGTTCTAGCTATCATTTCTACTAATCGATTTTTTATCGATGAAAGGTCTTTTATAAACTCTATTCTAATATTAGATTTTTTTAGGAAATCTATATTGCTAGAACAATGCTCATCTCTATATTCTTTTTTCGCTTCAAGTATCTTATATTGTTTAAGACGTTCATGAGTTTTATCTAATTTATAATCACTCCAGTTTATAATTTGATCTATACTTTGTGGAGAATCTAAAGTGATAATCCCAGAATTATAATACTCAACCTCATTTCGATTTGAAGAATTATCATCTATAAAAAGTATATTTGGATTTCTTAATTGGCAATCTGTTATTATCTGTTTAACAGACTCACCTTTTGGATTCCAATTAATTGAAGGGAAAACAAATAAATCCCATACGCCAAATTCTATTAATTTAGCTTTTGTTTTTTCATAGTCATTTTTAGATGAAATAGAATTAATTATCCCATAATCAGCTAATTTTCTTAATAATTCAATTTTAGGATTCTTAACTTCTCCTTCAGAAAGAGTTCCTTCCCAAAAGGTTTCATCTAAGTCCCATATTACAAGTTTAATCTGTGTCATATT
>CAJOQX010000416.1 GCA_905236865.1 Candidatus Rifleibacteriota bacterium | reverse complement strand
TAACAATGTTTCACCTAAACGAGAAGAAGAAATTCTTGAGTTTTGGAAACAGGACGATACCTTCAAAAAGTCTATAAAGCTGAGAGAAGGCGCTCAAAAGTTCGTATTTTTTGACGGACCTCCTACAGCTAATGGTGTTCCCCATCCTGGTCACGTTTTAACAAAAGCTATGAAAGACCTTATTCCACGTTATAAAACAATGCGTGGTTATCAAGTAACAAGAAAAGCTGGTTGGGACACTCACGGACTACCTGTAGAACTTGAAGTAGAAAAAATGCTTGGTCTTGAAAGCAAGACTGGTATTGAAAAATATGGTATCGAACCATTCATTAAGAAATGCCGTGAAAGCGTTTTCAAATATGAAGGTGCTTGGCGTAAAATGGCTCTTAGAGGTGGTTTCTGGCTAGACCTCGATGACCCATATATCACCTGCACTAATAATTACATCGAAACTGTTTGGTGGATGCTTGCTCAGTTCTGGAAAGACGATATGCTCTATGAAGGTCATAAAGTCGTTCCTTACTGCCCACGCTGCGGAACAGCCCTTTCTTCTCACGAAGTAGCTCAGGGCTACAAAGAAGTTGAAGATCCATCAGTATTTGTAAGATTTGCAATAAAAAATCAAGAAAACACTTACTTCCTGGTATGGACAACAACTCCATGGACACTATTTGCTAACGTTGCTCTTGCTGTTGGTAAAGACATAGACTACGTTAAAGTAAAACGTGGTGAAGAATTCTTAATCTTGGCTAAAGCTCGTTTAAGCGTTTTAGGCGAAGAACCTTACGAAATAGTCGAAGAAATGAAGGGTTCAGACCTTCTAGGAATAGACTATCATCAGCTTTACACTTATGCGAAGGTAGACAAAAAAGCTCACTTTGTAATAGCTGGCGACTTCGTTTCTACAGAAGATGGTTCTGGTATCGTTCATATAGCTCCTGCTTTTGGGGAAGACGACTCTAGAGTCGGTAAAGAAAACAATCTTCCAGTGCTTCAGCCAGTTGGATTAGACGGTTGTTTCAAAGATGAAATCACACCTTTCAAAGGTATGTTTGTTAAAAAGGCTGACCCAGAAATCATTAAAGATTTGAAGGAAAGTGGCAAACTCTTCAAAACAGCTAAAATTAAACACACTTATCCATTCTGCTGGCGCTGTGGCAGCCCACTTCTTTATTACGCAAGACATAGCTGGTTCATTAGAGCAACAGCTTTCAAAGACGCTGTTATAAAGAATAACGACACCGTTACTTGGTATCCTGATCATATCAAAGAAGGACGTTTCTTGAACTTCTTGGAAAATATGATTGACTGGGCTATTTCTCGTGACAGATATTGGGGAACACCTCTTCCAATTTGGGTTTGTAAAGACTGCGGTCATCATCACTGTGTAGACAGCATCAAGAACCTCAAAGAAATGAGTGACAACTGTCCTGACGATATAGAACTTCATAGACCTTATGTTGATAACGTATTGCTCAACTGCCCCAAATGCGGTGGCAAGATGAAACGTGTTCCAGAAGTTATCGACTGTTGGTTTGACTCTGGTGCAATGCATACTGCTCAATGGCACTATCCATTTGAAAATAAAGAAATATTCGAAAGCGAATTCCCTGCCGACTGGATATGTGAAGCCGTTGACCAAACTAGAGGCTGGTTCTATAGCTTACTCGTAACAAGCACATTCATTCATAAGGTTTCTCCATATAAGAGCGTTACTGTTCTTGGTCTAATCTGCGATAAAAACGGTATCAAGATGAGTAAATCAAAAGGCAACGTTCTTGATTGTATGTTCCTCTTCGACAAATACGGTGCTGACGCTGTTAGATGGGCATTGTATTCAGGAACAGCACCTTGGAACACTCGCCGTTTCTATGAAGACGCTATCGCTGATGCACAAAAGAAGTATTTGGGCACATTGCAGAATGTTTACAGCTTCTTTACTCTTTATGCAAATATTGAAAACTTCAAGCCAAGCGAACACAACATCGCAATCGCTGACAGACCAGAAATAGACAGATGGATAATTTCTCGTTTCAATCACTGCACAGAAGAAGTTAAGAAAGCACTCGACAAATACGAAATAGTTTGGGCAACCGAAAAGTTAGAAAAGCTTGTTGACGACCTTTCCAACTGGTATGTAAGAAGAAGTAGAAGACGTTTCTACAACTGCAATACTCCAGATTCAGAATCAGCATTCTTAACTCTTTATGAAATTCTTGTTGGTATAGCAAAACTTACTGCACCATTCACTCCATTCATCGCAGAAGACATTTACCGCAACCTGGTTTGCCATGTTGATCCTAAGGCTCCAGAAAGCGTTCACCTCTGCGATTATCCAGAAGGAAAAGCAGAATTAATCAACGAAGAACTTGAACGCCGCATGGAATTCATTATGAATGTTGTTGTTCTTGGTCGTGCAGCTCGTAATGAAGCTAACCTCAAAGTCAGACAGCCACTTGCAGAAATAAAAGTTGTTGTAGCTGATGACTTTGAACGCCATACTCTTGAAATTATGGAACACCTCATTGGTGAAGAATTGAACGTCAAAAAGGTAACACCAGTTACTGATTCTTCAAGCTTAATGAGATATATTGCAAAACCAAACTTC
>CAJOQX010000415.1 GCA_905236865.1 Candidatus Rifleibacteriota bacterium | reverse complement strand
TATTGAACCAAGATATTTTCGAATACTTGACTGTTATAATTATTATTTATATAATTAAATATGGCTTTGGTTTTTATATATTAATGAAGAGGCTAATATGAAAAAAGTAGTAGCAAATTTGAAGGTAATGGCAGTGCTGTTATGATGGGGGCTTTGGGTCTTACTCTTATGGTGGCACCAGCGGTTAAAGAATTCTGCAAGGAAGTTGGCAAAAAAGTTGGTAGCAAAGTAGGAGATAAAATTTGTGATTTAATAGGTAATAAAGAAAAAAGCAAAGATAAATAATTTAGATTTATATTTTATAGAAAAACACTAATTAGTGTTTGCTCCAATATGAGGTGTTTTTTATATTCTCTTTTTTTGACTATAGAAAAATTAGTTTTTTAGCTCTAAATTAGATTATTTAAATTATTTTACCCATTCCATTAATTCTATTTTACAAGGTTTTGTCCGAAAACTATATTAAAAATTCTTTTATTTATATAACATTACACAATCTCTTTTTAGCAATATTCTTTTTGGAACTAATATAAAGACTTTCATAAGCCTATTTTCTAAATATTATAATAAATTTATATTTATTTATTTTGTTTCACATATCCATTGATTATTTCATCAAAATATGATATTGTGCTTTACAATATAGATAGATTAGTAAAAGGAAACAAAATGTCTGTTAGCTATAAAAAATTACAACATCTATTAATTGAAAGAGAAATATCTCATTCAGAATTGATGAAAATGGCTAAAATTTCTGCGAACATTATTACAAAAATAAAAAAAGGGCAGTATATAGCGTTAGATAAAGTTGAAAGTATATGCAAATCTCTTGATTGCACTCCTAATGACATATTGGATTTCTTAACAGACGAAAACAGCAGTAATTAAATAAGGAAGTCAATGATGAACTACATAGGCTCAAAATATTCTTTACTTGGATTTCTGGAAGATACTATCGGACAAGTTACAGGCTATAAAGATGGAGATGGATATGTATTCGGTGATTTGTTTGCAGGAACAGGAGTAGTTGGACTTACCTATAAAGCAAAAGGTTGTAATGTTATAGCTAATGATATTCAATATTATAGTTATGCCTTAAATAAGCATTATATAGAAAATGTTCCTGAAATGGATAACAGTTTGCTTGAAGAACTAAACTCACTTGAACCAGTAGAAGGCTTTATATATAACAATTATTGTAATGGGTCTGGTTCAGGTAGAAATTATTTTACAGATGAAAACGGTAAACTTTGTGATGCCATCAGACAAAAACTAGAAGATTTAAGGGCAAATGGTGATATTAGTGAAGGAATGTATTTCTATTATTTAGCTAGCCTTGTTAATTCGATTGATAAATATGCTAATACAGCTTCTGTATATGGGGCTTTTTTAAAACATATAAAAAAATCAGCTCAAAAAGAGTTTAAGCTAGAACTTCTTCCTGTTATTAGTGGTGAAAATGGTTGTGTTTATAACGAAGACATAAATTCTTTAATTAGGAAAATTAGTGGTGATGTTTTATATTTAGATCCACCTTATAATGCAAGACAATATTGTACTAATTACCATGTTCTTGAAACTATTGCTAAATATGATGACCCTATATTGAATGGAGTTACAGGCTTACGGGATTATAAAGAACAAAAAAGTTTATATTGCTCAAAAAGAACAGTATCGGAAGTTTTTGATGATTTGATAAAAAATGCAAAGTTTAAATATATTTTCCTAAGTTACAATAATGAAGGTTTAATGTCATTAGATACAATTAAAGAAATAATGGAAAAATATGGAAAATATTCTTATTTTACAAAAGAGTATAAAAGATTTAAAGCCGATAAAGAGGAAAATAGAAACATTGTTGCAGACTCAACAACAGAATATTTGCATTGTTTAATAAAAAATTAGAGGAGTTTATTATGGGAAGATACAACGATATTGATACAAAAAAATGGAAAGAATATGCAGATATAAATATAGATTCATTGTGGTTAATAGAAAAAAGAGACAATTCAGGGGCTCATAATGGGAATTATCATGGTAATTTTGTTCCGCAGATACCCCATCAACTATTTTCTCGATACACTAAAAAAGGTGATTGGATTTTAGATCCATTTATGGGAAGTGGAACTTCGATTATAGAAGCTCAAAGAATGGGTAGAAACTCTATTGGAATAGATTTATTACCAAATGTTGTAAATGAAGCAAGTATTAGAATTGCTACAGAAAAAAGAGAAGATACGAAAGTTAAAATTTTTTCTGGCGATAGCAGAGATTTTGAAATAGATAGAGTTTTAAAATTAGTTGGAATAAATAAAGTTCAGTTTGTTATTTTCCACCCACCTTATTGGGATATTATAAAGTTCTCTAATGAAACAAAAGATTTATCAAATAGCAAGAATTTAGATGAATTTCTTTCTTCATTTGGTAAAGTAATAGATAATACAACACAATACTTGGAAAAATATAGATATTGTGCTTGTGTAATTGGTGATAAATACGCTAATAGTCAAGTTGTTCCTTTAGGTTTTTATTGTATGAATGTTTTTCTAGAAAAAGGATTTTTGTTAAAAGCTATTTTGATAAAAAATTTTGGAGAAACAAAAGGAAAAGCCAACCAACAGGGAATTTGGCGTTATAGAGCATTAGCAAGCGACTTCTATATTTTTAAACATGAATATATTTTCTTGTTTAAAAAGGTGAAGTAGCTCTTTTGTTTACATCAATTTTAAAGTTACAATATTTTCCCAAATACTATATAGATAATTATATTAATCCTTCATCAAATAATTTCTTTACACCTTTCATATTGAATCTAAATTTAAAACAGTTTCTATTGCGATGAACTTGAAATTCACCCATGCTAATTTCACAATATTTTATTGTATTAGATTCATTCCAAGTATTCAAAGACTGTGTAAACGTAAAATTATTATTTTCCCATACTGGAGGTTGCTCTTTACCTAAAACTAAATAATTATCTAATGGATTTAAATGGTTAACTAAATTAAAAAAATGTAAGTAATAATCACAATCGAATAAATTTTTCCAATACATATCAATTACGATTGCAGTATGATTTAATGATATTTTCTTAAAAATATATGATCTATTTTCGTAAGTGTCTTCTAATCTTTCTTCAGCCAATAAATCTTGCAAACAGAAATTACCATAGTTCCTTTCTAAATATGTAAAATATGTTTCTGATGTAGGTTGTGCAATTTTCTGAGGTGCAACCTTACCTAAACCTCTCATATTTGTTTTTACCGAAAGAGATTTGTTTCCTTGTAACATAAAATCAATTGGATTTTGACCTTCTGCAATATGACTTATAGGAGTTGGAATCCCTTCTTGCTCAAATATTCTCAAAACATTGTTGTTTTCCATAAGTAAATCAACTATTGTTTGTTCAGCACGAGTTGCATAATCTTCATTTATTGGTATATTAAAACTTCTTGCAATTGCCACTTCTGCTGATATGCCAATTGTTTCATTCGTCATGTTTCACTTTCTCCATAAGTAATTGGTAGGGTTCAACTTTTAATGCTTTTGATATTTTCTCAAGGTTATTTAGGGATATATTTCTTTGGCATCTCTCAATATCACTAATATATGTACGGTGTAGTTCGCTAAGTTCGGCAAGTTTTTCTTGAGAAATTCCCTGTTTTATTCTTTGTTGTCGGATATTATTAGCGAAAATTTCAAGCAAATTCAAAATGAAATCCCCCTTATTTTTTTATATATTAGATTTTACGAACACTAAAAGTCTACATACAATAAGTGTATACTGTTGTATGTTGATTTATCACTAAATCTAATCAATAATGAGCTATCAAGAAAGTTTAAAATCATGATTTACAAAGTAAAAATAGAAGAAACTGTCTGTGGCGAGTTTGAAGTAGAAGCAGATTCAAAAGAAGAAGCTTTCGATATTGCTGTTGATAATTATAACAGAGGAAAACTTGTATTAGAACCAGATGAGTTAAACGCGACAAACGAATGTTGATTTTAGATGAAAAAGGAAATACTCTTATAGATTGGGAAGAATTCTAATTATCATTTACGTGTTCAAATACCACAGAAATAGCAGCTAACTTATATTTTCAAAAAACTTAACAAAGCACTTAAAAACAATTTCACTAAACGAATCCGTTGTTCTTTATAGTGAAAGAGCTACCTATAGATTAGTTT
>CAJOQX010000414.1 GCA_905236865.1 Candidatus Rifleibacteriota bacterium | reverse complement strand
GCATCTTCTGCATCATTGGCTGTTGTGGGCACATATTAGGCATTGGTGGCATCATTGGTTGCTGTGGGCACATCATTGGATTTGGGTTATGTGGCATCTTATGCATCATTGGCTGCTGATGGAACATATTAGGTATTGGTGGCATCATTGGTTGCTGTGGGCACATCATTGGATTTGGATTGTGTGGCATCATCGGTTGTCTAGGAAATTTATGATGTTTATTTGTTGGTCTTATTTTTTCGCCACAAGCACATTTTGGCATACAACAACATGTTTGACTTAACATAATTGGCTTTATAGCTTTTTTTAAATTTTCTTTTTTGGCCTTTTCTTCTTCGCTAATAGTTTTTATCTTTTTTAACTGTTCGGGTGTCAAAATCTTTCTTAATTCAATAATCCTTTGAAAACCAAACATTATCTTTTCTTGAAGTTTTTTACCAGCATCAGCAGAGAATTTTGCCATTTGTTCTTCGGTCATATTCATAATTTCTTCTGGAGTTGGCATCGGTGGTTTTATTGGTTTTTGAGTAGGATTAGCAAAATATTTCTTATAATATCCTCTAAGTTGGATTATTTGTTCATCAGTTAATTGGAGTTCATCTGCAAGTTTAAAAAAGTTAATGGCTCTTCTTACTTTAAAAGGCATTTTAGATTCTTTTTGCATCATCTTTGGAAGTTGCTGAATTTTAACTGGAGCAACTTTTGGTTTGTCAGAAACTTTAGGAGCTTCTTGTGCAAATATGCTAATGCCAATAAAGCAAGCTACTATAGCAATAATACTTGTAATATTTTTCATTAAAAAACCTCCATAAGATTTTATCTTTTTTAAGTATAATTTAATTTGAAAAAAAATCAATATAGGATAAAGTTAAGTTTGTAAAGATTGTTTTAAGATAAGATGTGAGATTAAAAGCCAAGTTAACAATAATTAATTAAGTTTTTTGTAGCTTGAAGCTTTTATAACAATATAAACCAACTATAATAACTACATCTTTCTTACTTTACATTTATTAATAATACTCTTTTTGTATTAATATTATATAGGAATTATATTATAAAGTTAAGTTATGTTAGGAGAGAGAAAAATGAAACATATATTAATTATTGATGATGATACTGAACTCTGTGAATTACTACAAGAGTTTTTTTCAGCAGAAAAAATATCGTCTGAATCCGTTAATGACGGAATAAGTGGTCTAGATAAAATAAAAAATAGTGAATTTGATTTAGTAGTATTAGATGTAATGCTTCCAGAAATGAACGGATTAGATGTCTTAAAAGAAATACGTAAATTTTCAAAAATTCCAGTTATAATGCTTACTGCTAAAGGTGATGAAATAGATCGTATACTAGGATTAGAATTAGGAGCTGATGACTACATTCCAAAGCCTTTCTCTCCAAGAGAACTAGTAGCAAGAATTAAAGCAGTTTTTCGCAGATTAGAAATAAATACAAGTAGCCCAAAAGAAAATTTTAAAATTGACTTAAATGGTGTAATTTTAGATTCTAGTACAAAAGTAGTATCTAAAGAAGGACAAAATATTCCATTGACAGAAGTTGAATTCAGCTTATTAGAACAACTAATGCATTCTGCAGGAAACGTTGTAGAAAGACAAGATTTAGCTATTAAAGTTTTAGGAAGAAAACTTACTTACGATGATAGAAGCCTTGATGTTCACATAAGCAATTTACGCAAGAAACTTGGTAAGAACCAAAGTGGCAATGATTTGATTAAAACGATACGTGGTATAGGCTATCTATATGTCAAACCAGAAAACTAATAAAACGAATATAGAAAACAATCTTAAAGAACAGTTTGATGAATTAAAAGAAAGCGTAAAAAGTCCATCACTGACTTTCTACGGTTCTAAGCTATTTGTCAAATGTTTTGCCTGGTTTATCTTCATTACTTTAATCAATATATTTTTAGCAGCTTTTTATGGTTATTTCTACTATCTGAAACCTACCGAAAATGAGTTTAATAGAGTTACAGCTAAAATCTTGGAAGATAATGGCAGACTTATGGTGGAAACTTATGAAAAAGAAGGTTCTTTAAAATTAACAAAGTTTAAAGAACCTGGCAATATATGGCTCTACGATGAAAATTTTAATATTTTGTTTGACGGGCAGAAAAAAAACAATATTTCAACATTAGATGAAATGCCAGATATTCCTTTACCCAACGGCAGAAACGATAACTATTTCAATCCGCCGCCGCCGCCGCCGCCACATAAACAAATATTTAATAACAATAGATTACTTGATTTTCAACCGCCACCTAAACCTGACCATAATTACCAACTAAAACGAATAAAAAATCTCAAATTTAAAGAAAAATCTCAAGATTTCATTGATTTAAAAAGAAAATGTTTAGCATTTTATAAAAATAATAAAGGGAAAATAGATGAATTTGCAAAGCAACTTCTCGAAAATGAAGGAGAAAAAGAATTTAATATTTTAAAAATAAAAGATGAAAAATTTATCGGCACTCAGCTAATATCAGACAAAGGAAATAAATATGTTGCTATTATTCACGTTCCACAAAAAATGTTCGAAAGAGAAGGCGAATTATTTATAAATAAAGCTAAAAATGTTTTGCCAATCATTTTATTTGTTTGTGCTGTTCTTTGTTTTTTAATGGCTAGATACTTAGCCAAACCTATAATTGAATTACAAGAAGCAAGCCGAAAATTTGCAAATGGTGATTTTTCAAATAAAATAAGCAAAAAAACTATGTCACGTTATGATGAAATAGGAGACTTAGCTATTGATTTTAATAATATGGCAGAAAAAATAGAATTAGGTATTAATAGCCAAAAACGGCTTTTCCATGATATTTCACATGAACTTCGTTCACCATTAGCAAGAATGCAGGTTGCAATAGAACTTTTGCAAATGAAAATCGGCAATTCAGAAAAATCCCTTCTAGAACGTCTAGAAAAAGATGTTACAAGAATGAATGCACTAATAGAAGAAGTATTACAATTTTTTAAACTTGAAAACAAGCAAATTGCAAGTGCTATTGAAGAAATCAGTTTAGAAAAAGCTTTAGAAAATGTTTGCACGGATGCCGAATTTGAAAGCAAAAACAAACACAAAGGCGTTAGATTAGAAATAAAACAAAATTCTATTATAATAGGTAATTCTGCATTAATAGAAAGAGCTTTTGAAAATATTATACGTAATGGTTTAAGGTTTACACCTGAAAATACAGTTGTAGAAGTAATATTAGATAAAATAGACAATAAAGCTATTATAAAAATAGCTGATCATGGACCAGGAATTCCAGAAGAACAATTAAATAAAATTTTTGAACCATTTTATTGTATAAAACAAGATCGAAATCCTCAAAACGGTGGGATAGGTCTTGGACTTCCTATAGCCTTAAAGGCAATTCAAGTTCACAAAGGTAGTATAAAAATATCTAACCGCACAGAAGGAGGGCTTTTAGTAACTATTGAACTCCCCATCGAGGATAAATAATCACATTAGGTCAAACGCAAACTTTTTTTCGTTATTAATTAGTATCTGCATACAGTCATTGCGAAACCGCAAGTTATACGTCATTGTGAGCTTATGAAGTATTCGTGACAACGTGGTGTTGCTGAAAGCAAAACGAAGTCCATCCAAAAAAATATTTTTACCAATAATGATAGTTCGCTTGTTCGACATATTTCTCCTCTTGCGACCTCTGTAGATAACTGCCTTGAATAATC
>CAJOQX010000413.1 GCA_905236865.1 Candidatus Rifleibacteriota bacterium | reverse complement strand
TGGTCAAAATGGAAATGAAGGTTCTGGTGGCGGAAATGCTTCAGATGGTCAAAATGGAAATGAAGGTTCTGATGGCGGAAATGCTTCGGATGGTCAAAACGAAACAACTGCAAATTCTTCTGATGGAAATATTTTTGACGGTCAAAACCAAATAGATGATAATACTTTGGGAGTTCAAGAATCTGACAAAGACTCTATTAAAGAAGGTTATGGTTTAGGCAATAAAGAGGATCCTTCTTACTCCAATACTGAAGGAAATAAACCAAAGTATCAAGGAAAAATAGAACAAACAAATACTGATTCTTATCAACCAAATGATGAAAACACCAAAAACAATGAATCTGAATTTGAACTTGATACTGAATCAGATGAACAGCAAGAAGCCGAAATTAAAAAGAAATTAAAAAAGATGAGTAAAAAATCAGATGAAACTTGTCCTATATGTAACAAACGCTTTAAAGACCATGAAGCGGAAGACTATAAAAAATGTATTCTTCAAGCAGTAAAGAAAGGTCTGTAAAACATATAAGCTGACACTTTGTGTATACTAAAAACAGTTGCTAATTACGATTTGTGTTTAGCAACTGTTTTTATTTTTATGTAGTTAATTTTCTTTTGATAAAGGAATTTCTAATGAAGGGGAATTATTAGTATAATCTTTAATAATTATTTTGTCCGAAGTAATATGAGTTATTTTGAAAGACGTATCTTTTATTTTTGCTCCAACCTTTACTAAAAGAATCTCGCTAGATTTTTTTAGTAAAGCAACTTTCTCGCTTTCAACAAAGTAATAGCCGTGATACGTGATATTGGGTTTTTCAACAGTTTTTGTTTTAACAGGTTGTTTAACAATTATTTTTTCTATTACAGGTATTTCTTTTTTTAAAAAGATATTTCTTCCGTCTGGATAAGGATAAATTGGGTTTTTAGAAAATCTTTTTTGTAGATTTTCTGATAACTCAGGTATTTCAGGAATTTTATCTGAAGAAATGTTCGAGGCTTCTATTATTGTTTCAATACCTATATAATTTGCTTTTTTTGACTCGTTAGAAACAAAAATAGTTGTTTTCTTTTCATTATATAAAATTAGAAATTCTAACAACAAAAAGAATAAGGCTACAAATATTCCGAAAGTTAATAGCTTGTTGGTTTTGTTCCATTTAGATAATTTCATTATAATGCTAAACCTCAATTATACGACAAAAAGAAAGTTGAAATAGTAAGTTTCATACTTATATTCCCTTGTTTGTCTGACATAGGAGGAATAATTTCAATATTACTTACTTTAACCAAGCAATCCATCGCATTTTCTAATTCCCATAAGAATTTTTTCATATTGTTATATTCACCAGTAAATATAGCGGAAAATTTAAATTCATAATATTTTCCAGAATTAGCTGTTTGAGTTGGCACATCATAATTGGAATTTTGAATAATTATTCCTAGATTTTGAGTTTTTGTGCGTATTTTTTCTATGAAATGATTGTAGCTATTAGAGTTTTCTAATATTTTTTCAAAACTTTCTTTTGCTTCTTTCTTTTTATTGATAAGGTTTACATTAATACCGTCTATACTCTTATTGTATGATTTTTGAAGAATTTCAGCAGTAGATATCTGATTTTCTAATTCAGTCAATTCGGCAAAATTCAATATTTGTTTTCTTTTTTGCGTTTCATTTGAGGTGATATAAAAATGAGCCATAATCGATACAATGATTATTATCATTCCATATTTCAATATCTGTTCTATTATATATTGTCTTTTGGTTCTCACTTTTTTATCCTTCTACTCTTTTTATAGTTTATAAGAACACTCTAAAACAAAGTTCTGTATTGGTATTTCAGAAATAGTATTCGACTTATTGCTGATAACACGAGTTTTAAATTTTCCACTATCATTTAAATTACCAACGAATTTATTTACATCGTCTATTGATTGGGCTTCTCCGAAAAGAGTGAATGGAACATTAAGATTATCTAGTTTTTTGGGTGACATATCCGTAATTACTATTTCTTTTGGAACACAAGCCTCTAGACTGTTTAGGAAAACAACTACATCAGTCGCAGGGGTATTTAGATTTTTATTTATAAATTCAACTTCCGCATACAATTCTTGAACAGATTCATAGTCAGGCTTTTTGTCTTTTATTTCTAAATAAATTTTATTTAAGGTTTTGTTTTTTTCTGAAATAAAACTTTTTGTTTTTAAATACTCTGTATTATTCTTTATTAAATTCCAGCCAATAAGGGAAAAAGCCAATATTATTACAATTATTAAAAGATAGACTCCTAAATAACTTTGAGATGGTAATCTATATTCTTTTGGAAGTAAGTTATGTTGGTATTTCATAATTATTGTTCCCTAAAAAAACAACCAACAGCAGCCGCTAAAGAATTTCTTTCATCGCCGTCTAATGTTTTTCCTTTATATTCTATATTATATAATTCACTTACCTTTTTAATAGGCAATTTTAGCTTTTCTTTCAGCATTATTTCTATATTTTTAAAATTAGCACCACCACCAACCAGCAGTATTTCCTCAATTTTTTCTTCTTCTGATTTTGAAGTATAATCTTCAAAATCTTTTAATATATCACTATAAAGCTTTGTGAATTTGTCTTTGATAATATGATAATTATAAAAAGTTTCTTGTTCTTCAGAATATTCTGGTAAAAAGAAAGGTTCTTTTATTTTAAATCTGTCAGCATCTTTTTCAGAAATATGAAAATGACGGCTAATCTGGCTAGTAAAATCATAACTACCTATAGAACAACTTCTTATTTGTTTTATTATGCCGTTTTTAAATATGCCAATAGTTGTTGATTCGTTTCCTAGATTGATTAAGGCAATATTTTTATCTTTTTTATCAGTATCCATGAGGTATTTTTCTATCAGATTTGCCACATTGAAAAAATTAGTATCTATTTCAATAGGATTTAGTCCAATTTCTTGAACTATTTCTCCTATTTCAAGTAGATTCTTTTTTAATAAAGCAACTAAGCAAAGTTTTTCGTTTTCTTCATCTGATTCAATCAAGTTTTCTGAAATTATCCATCTATCGAAAGGAAGTTCCATTTTGTCTTTGAAAACATCTTTTATACATTTTTCTTTGTCTTCCTTTGTAAGTTTTTTAGACAGACTAACAATTTCATATAAAACAAAAGAATCAGGAATAAGTAGAATAATATTTTGTGAACCTAGCTTTGATTCTCTTTTCAAAAAATAAAGGTAGGAAGAGATTAAATCACTGTCAATAATAGGAAGCTCTAGTTTTGTAGAAACTAACAATTCATTAGGGCTTTTTACTTCATAATAGCTTTTTAGCTTTATTTTCCCATCTATATCATTAGATTCATTAGTAAGTAGTCTTGTTTTGTAAGTTCCTAGTTCAAGAACAGTATTTATCTTTGCCATTCAATATTACCTGTTAATTATATTACTATAATATAGTTAGCCCTTTTTTTCAAAGGTATCGACACAGAATTTTATATTTTTAATCTTTTTACTAATAAAAACAACAAAATCAAACTATCAACTATAAGATTTACTCTAGTTAGGTCACTATAACGACACTTCATGCCACATTCCATCAATGGGAAGCTTTAGAAAGAGAATCTAAATACTCCCATTGGAGACTATCAGACGAACGTCTGATTGAAAGTTGACTTGATCAATATTCAACTCGCTTAAAAGCCTCAAGTATTGGTCTATATATTATTTCTTTCCAACAAGCTTTTGTAGAGAGCTTCTGTTTTTTTGCCAAATTCTTTTATCGTATAGTTTTCTTCTACAATTCTTCTAGAAGCTTTGCCAAATAATTTACACATTTCTTTATTTAAAGCTAATTCTTTCAATGCATTTGCTAAAGCTTCTGAATTGCCTGGTTCAACTAGAAAACCATTTTCATTTTCTTTTATAAGTTCTGGCAATACTCCAACTTTAGTTGCAACAACTGCTTTTTCGCAAGCCATATATTCTAAAGCTGCTCTTGAATTTGCTTCAGAGCCTAACGAAGAAATAATTCCAACATCAATAGAATTTAAAACCGCTGGCAAATTATCACAATAATCAACAGTAATAAGTCTGTCTAAAATACCCAGACGATTTGCCTCTTCCTTAAGCCAGTCAAAACTTCTTTGAGCTTCATAACCAATGCAAAGCAACTTAACTTTAACAGGCAAATCTTTAAGCAACGAGATAGCTTTTAAAGCATATTCATGCCCTTTTACAGGTGATAATCTTCCTAACAAACATACAACAAAATCATCTTCGGAGATATTCAAGTTTTTTCGTATATTTTTATCGTAAGCATTAGGATTGAATTTGTCAGAATCTACACTTCCATAAATAATAGATATTTTCTCTGGCGAAAGGAAAAGGTTTTTGCAACAAATTTCTTTATGAAGTTCAGAACCACAAATTATGTGGTCTGTCAATTTATGATGAACCCAAAGATTAAGCAAATGCCTATTTGGAGAGGCTATATCCTGTCTTACTCTTACTACAACTGCTTGTGGAAAAGCTAATTTAGCAACAAATGCTGGCATCCAGGCATTTTTGTTCACATGAGCTGAAACTATGTCGGGCTTAAAAGATTTATAAGTCTTCTTTAAAAGTTTTATAGCATCTAGATAAGAGAAAATATTATATTTATCTATACTTAGTCTGTCATCATAAGGAATACCTAATTCTTTGATGTGATTTAAGGCATAACCTGGTTCTGTCAATATTAAAACTTCATGTCCAAGCTTGATTAATTCATAAGAAACATTTATACAGTAAGCAGATGAAGCACTCCAATTTAGTGTGTTTAAAACTTGTAAAATTCTCATAATTATCTCCGCTTTATATTATTACAAGGCAAACGATTTTTTTGCTATTAATCAGTCTTTCAGATACGTCATTGCGAGCCTGCCTTATGCAGGCGTGGCAATCCAAAAAAATTATAAAACATACAATGACAGTTCGCTTGTTCGACATATTTCTCCTCTTGCGACCTCTGAAAATCACTGTCTTGAATTGTCTTTGAGGAAACGGGTCTTATTCGGAGAAAAAAGTCTCGCGTCTCACTGTCATCCACAATTAATACGTCATTGCGAGGCGAATTTATTCGCCGTGGCAATCGATGAAAGATTCATCAATAAAAGAAAAAATTTGCGTTTACACTGT
Organism: Candidatus Rifleibacteriota bacterium; assembly: GCA_905236865.1. Classification (GTDB taxonomy): domain Bacteria; phylum Muiribacteriota; class Ozemobacteria; order Ozemobacterales; family Ozemobacteraceae; genus RUG334. The sequence goes on along the minus strand of CAJOQX010000413.1, from coordinate 617 downwards.
ATATTATTATAAAAAAAGTAACTTTTTGCAATAAAAAATGTTAATATAATAGATTAAACTTTTTCTTTTATTGATGAAGCTTTAATTAAGTAATAAAAAAGGTTAAATATTTTGATTAAAGAAAAAATCACACCTGAACAACATTATTTCTATGAAAATGAAGCAAGAAAAGCTGGCTATAAAATAATTGCTGGTGGAGATGAAGCTGGTAGAGGCCCATGGGCTGGTCCTGTAACTGCAGCAATGGTTATTTTACCTGATGAACCCTGTATAGTAGGTCTTAACGATTCAAAAAAGCTAACTAGAAACCAAAGAAAAGAGCTTTTTGAAGAAATCAAAGAAAAAGCTATTGCTTATGGCATTGGCTGGGCTAGTGCCGAAGAAATAGACAAAATAAACATTCTAGAAGCTACCAGACTTGCTTTTAATAGGGCTTTTGATGCTCTTACCCAAAAACCAGAGTATATTTTATTAGATTTTATTAAGTTACCTTGGCTTAAACTGCCACATAAAGCTTTTCCAAAAGGTGAAACATTGAGTGCTTCTGTTGCCGCTGCTTCGATTATAGCTAAAGAAGCTCGTGACATAGAAATGGAACGTTTAGCACTCGAATACCC
>CAJOQX010000412.1 GCA_905236865.1 Candidatus Rifleibacteriota bacterium | reverse complement strand
GCTCTGAGCATTTTGAGCATTAAGATCACAAGAAACTATTTCGTAAGTATTTTCCATTACAACCTCTTATAATTAGCGACGTAAGCCAAGTTTCTGAATCAGAGCAACATAACGTTCAGCACTCTTGTTCTTGAGGTAAGCAAGATGGCGTTTACGTGCACCAATCATTTTGAGTAGACCACGGCGTGAAGCATGATCTTTAGGATTCTTTTCAAAGTGCTTAGACAAATTGTTAATTCTTTCTGTAAGAATAGCAACTTGAACTTCTGGTGAGCCAGTATCTTTTTCAGAGTTCTGATAGGTTTCGATAACCTTTGCCTTGTTTTCTTTTGTAATAGACATTTTTAATATCTCCTTAAATAATTAGTTGCAAAACCAAGTATTGACATAATGGGTACAACCCTAGTATTGCATACGAATTGAAGTATAGCACATTTAAAAATAAAAAAAAACTATTATTTTAAAACATTATTTGTTTTTATTCTCATTAAAATATTTAACAGAACCAGAGTGAAGATTACTTTCTTTTATTCCTTTCAGAGCATTTTTCATTGATATATCCTTTGCCCGATCATGAATATTCCTTATATAATCTAAATTATTAAAAATCATACTTATTAAATCATAGGCTATTTCATCTTTCAGACTATCATTAGATACTAATAATGCAGTTACAGCAATAGTACTCACTGAACCCCCAAAGCCATAAACTTCATTAGAAATATGATAACCTGATAGATAAGGTAATTTTTTTACTGTCTCCATAACGGTTTGAAATGGAACATTTAATATTTTTATCGGTTTTCTCCTGCTTAATTCAACTATAGCTTTTGTAGGAACTCCTGCAATTATTATTGTTGCATCACATTCATCTTTTTCCATAGCTTGAATGACTTCATCATAACTCATATTTACTAAATTATATTCATTTTCATTAATATCTAATGCTTTTAAAAGTTCTACCGCCGTTATAGCATTACCGCTATTTGCTGGACCTACATTTATCGTATGCCCTTTTAATTCTTCTATTTTTTCTATTTTTGATGAAGAAGTAACAACTATTTGTATTACTTCTGGATATAAAGCCATCAATATTTTTAAATTAGAAAATGGATGTTCTTTAAACTTCCCTTTTCCATTGATAGCATCAGAAACTATATCACTCTGAGCGATAGCTAAATTAATTTCATGATTTCGTAATAATTCAATATTTTCAAAAGAACCATTAGTAGAATGACTCATTACATTTATTTTTTTTGATTTTTGAGTCCAAACATGAGCAAACGCATTTCCTAGTGGAAAATAAGTTCCTGTTGTCGAACCTGTTCCTAATGCCAAAAACTCAACTATTTTTTCTATTTGATAAGTAGATTCTTGGGCAAATATCTGCGTATTAAAGAAAATAGAAAGAATAAACACTATTATAATATTATTTTTCATTTTTCAGAAACAACTCCCATCTCTTTCGAATAAATAGTAGTTTTGTTTCTCCCACTTTCCTTGCTACTATACAATGCTGTATCTGCTTTTCTTATTAATTCGTTAATATCTGTATCACTAGTTGGATATTCGCTTATACCAATACTAATTGTGACATGAAGCGAAGTTTTATAGCCTGTAAATTCATGTTCTTCAACTGCTTTTCTAAGTCTTTCAGCAACAATATAAGCTCCTTTTAAATCTGTTTCAGGCAACAATGCTATCATTTCTTCGCCACCATATCTTGCGGCTATATCTAGACCATCACGTAAAGAATTTTTAAAAATGCTAGCAACCTGTTTTAAAACTTCATCACCTATATGATGTCCATAAGTGTCGTTGAATTTTTTAAAGTGGTCTATATCAAAGAAAATAATAGAAAATATTTTTTTGTAACGTCTTGCACGTTTCTCTTCATTTGCTAGTCTATTTCTAAAATGTCTTACTAGATATAGACCTGTTAATCCATCAGTAATTGCTAATTTAAATAATCTAGTATTATCTAAAACAATTGCAGCTTGATTAATCATAGCTGTCAACAAATCTGTATCTCTTTTCGTAAATGGAGAACCATCTATTTTGTCAACTATATTTATTACGCCAAATGTGATATTGTTCACTTTCAATGGAATACAACAGATATTTTGAATAAAACGCTCATTGTCTTCAAATTGTTTAAAATTAGGATCGTTTTCTGGCTGATTTAAAATTAGCATTTCTCCTGTCATAAGAACTTTACCAGCAATACCTTCACCAGGTTTAATCTTCACATTTTTCCTAATATTTTCTAATTTTACAGTTTGATTTAGTGACTCATCATATAAAATAACTCGTTGAACCTCAAGATATTCCTGATTATCATCTAAAAGCATTAATGAACCCTTACAAGCCGATGCGGCTTCGAGTGATTTTTCTAAAATAATATCAAGCAATCTATCAATATCTGTACCTACTTCGCTCATCAAGTGAGATATTTTGTAAAGCGTAGTGGTTTCATATACTTTTCTATCCAAATCTTTATTTTGTTGAGTAATTAGATTTGCTTTATCTTGTAAATCTAAATATGCCACACGCAATTCTTCCATTTTTGTAGACAAACTATCGGCCATAAAATTAAAGTTACTAGCCAATCTTCCTACTTCGTCAGTTCTATTTAGATTAATTCTTACATCGTATTTTCCAGAAGCTAGTTCATTTGTACTATTAGTAACTTGTAAAATTGGTAAAGCTATATTTTGAGAAATCAAAAGAGCTATTATAACGGCGATAGTTATAGTTATAAACAAAATCCAGTATAGATTTTTTCTGAAAGTACTTACTAGTTCGTAAACTTCTTCTTGATTTTGAATAAACAAAACTTTCCACCCATTTTGTCTAACTATAGGCAAAAATGTCGCTAATAAAGGCTTTTCCAATTCTGAAGAATTTATATTGAAAACACCATAATCAAATTTTTCTATGTATTTTTCTTTCATCATAGAAATATGAGAAGCAACCCCGTTTTCTGGATAATAAACAGCAGGATAATTCTTCTCGTCTAAAATATAAGCATTTGTACTATTACCTACTATATTTTCAGAAAGTATATTGATAAATTGAAGCACATTCAATTCCACAAAAACTATTGCAAAATTATCATCATCATTTCCGTTTAATTTTGTTATTAAAGAAATTGAATTTTGCCGTTTTTTCCCTAAATGATTACTTCCATTATAAAGAATAAAATCTCTTCCTTTTAATCTTTCTAAGATATTCTTAACATCAATATAATCATCAACATAAGTATTGTTAGAACAATTTAAAAGCTGCCCAAACTTGTTTCTAATAACGATTTTTTCAATAGAAAGATAATTATTATCATATTCTTCTATTACTTTTTGCAACTCGTCACTATTAGAATTTCTAAAATGATTAGAGTTGACAATTGGCTTTAATATTTCTAATTGATGTGAGATAAATGTGTTTATATCAATAGAAGTCTTTCTAGCACGTGCTAATGAATTGCTTACAATAACTTTCAAAAGCCCATCTGTCGCATTGGTTAGCATCGTATAACTAATATAAGCCAATGGTGTTAACGTTATAACCAAAAAACTAACCAAAAGCTTAGTCTTTATACTATTGAGATATATAAAAAATTTTTTTGTCATGTTTTTAAAAGTCATATCCATAATTTTGCAACTTTTATAAAAGAAACTCAACTTATTTTTTTCAGTTGACCATTTTATAATATATTGATAGTCTAAAGTCTATGAAAAACGTTGAAGAAACTTTAAAAAAATATTTACAAGCACTAGAATCTCAAAACTATGAGTCTGCAATAAGCTTTTTTGCAGATAACGCAACAGTTTTATTCCGTGAAGGCTCATATTATGGAAAATTCCAAATTAAGATGATTTTAAAAAACACTTTCTCAATGATAAAAGATGAAACTTTTATTGTTAAAAATCTTAATTGGAATTATAAAAACGATTCTTTTGCAACTTGTACTTTTGAATTTGATTGGAGTGGCGTTATACAGGGAAGACGTTTTGTCTCTCCTGGACGCGGCAGCATATCTTGGGCTAATATTGAAGGGAAGTGGCTAATTGTATTAGAGCACTTCGGACCAATGCCAAACTAAATAGAAAGGTAAAAAAATGGATAAAAAAGACTTAAAAATACTAAAAGTTGAAATCTCACCAGAAGATAAATTAAAAAAAGCTCTTAATAAAATAAAGAAAGAATGCATAAAAATAAATCCAAACTGTTGTGGTTTTGAAACTTCACAAGCTTGTGAAACTAGATTCGGAGGCTCTGCTTACTCTGAAAAAAATGACAAAGCCCCAATTTGTAATAATTGTGGGAAACCTTTAACTTTCGTTTTCCAATTTAGAGAAAAGTATGATAAAGATTTAAAACCTTCTGGAAAACTATATTCTGTCTATTATTGCTTTGATTGTGTTCCTATTGGTTGTGCTGACGAAGAAAAAGGACAATGGGCTGTTGTAGCCCATGATAATCCAGAAAATGCTAAATTTATCGAACAAAAAGAAAACATTAGCTCTGTACTAAATCCAACTTCTTGCACTCTAAGTAAAATTTTTATATTACCTGATTATGAAAGCTTAGAAAATAATCATCCAGAAATAGCTGAACTCTGTGAAGAAATAGATTCTGATGACCCAATGAGTGCCTATGAAGATATAGGACAAGAAATAGGTTGTGAAATGGAACCATGTACTACTCTTGGAGGTTATCCAATATGGATTCAAGGCGAAAGTTCCAAAGTTTGTCCTAAATGTAAAAAAGAAAATATGGAATTAGTAGCACAAATTGATTCAGAAGAAGCGGCAAACTTAATGTTTGGAGATGCTGGTTGTCTCTACGTATTTAGATGTCCCGAACATGAAGATGGGTTCGCAATAGAAATGCAGTGCTTTTAATTTGATTAAGCTAAAAGTCCTAAGCTTTTAGCTTAATCATGTTTAAATATATATTCAAATAAATAATTACATATAATATAAAAAGCTATTCATAATGATTTATAAAGTATTGAATTAGCCTTTTTATTATTAATTGTCAATTTTACTTTTAATATATTTTTGCTCTATATCACCATGATATTCACAGGCTATTACACCATCATCAGATAAATCTCCGATACTTATATATGAACAAGATACTTCTGGTTTTGTCGGATGATATTTTAAATATTTTATATCGCTACTTCCATTCCCATTTATAAGAAGATTGAGATCCAACTCTTTCATCATAGTAGAAGAATCCATATTATACATTTCTACAGCACCTTGAATAACCCGAATATTAGAAAAACAAGCCTTCTGACGCGCTGATGGTCTAGATCTGTGAGTATGTGGTTGAGCCATAGCAGCTAATATAGCCATAATTGCTATGACAATTAATAATTCTAATACAGTAAAAGCTTTTTTATTAATTTCCATATCTATCCTTTTCTAAAAAGGAAAAACCCCGAATGCTATTCGCATTCGGGGCTTCATAGACCTGGCGGCGACTGACTCTCCCACGGAGTCGCCCCCGCAGTACCATTAGCGTC
>CAJOQX010000411.1 GCA_905236865.1 Candidatus Rifleibacteriota bacterium | reverse complement strand
GGGAGATGTCTGCGATAGCTGACAGAGAGGTTTTTCATTATTGCTTTCTTGAAAATCCCCCTGTCCACTTCGTGGACATCCCCCTTTACAAAAGGGGGCTTTTTTTATGCGTTCTTCTAGGAACCTATCTGCAAAATGGCTAGATAAAATATCGCCAGTCATAGAATTACGTTGAACAAGGGTCATGCTTTGTGCAGCAGCATTCATTTCAACAGCTGAAAGAGCAGAAGCTGCTTGATTAGCAGGAAGATTTATTAATGTCATTATTTGGTTCATTTGTTGAGGAGTTGTAACAGCTCTTAATGAAGCACGATAAGCAGCTATTCCGCCTGGATAGTCAGACATAAGTTTGAAATACATATTCTTAATAGCATTTAAAGCTTTTGACTGTTTCTTTGAAAGAGCAACTTTGCCTTGTAATTCGCCTGAACTACCAATAGAATTAAGTTCCTGGCTAAATTCAGAAATAACTTTTATCTCATTACCTTCGACAGAAGCATATTCATTCATAAAGGCAGATATTGGAGAAGAGTTTTCTTTGTTATTAGCTACTTCACCATTTATGTTTTCAGCGGTTAAAATAGTATAGCTTTCCCCTGGAACAAGTCCTTGAACAGTAATAGTAGAACCTTCAACATTAGCTACACCATTTACTATAAATTTAGTATTACCATCGTTATTAACTACACCCGTAAGTGTGCCATTGCTTTTAAGACCGTTCATGGTGAGGTTGCCAACGCCATCATCGCCAGCTATTGCGATATTATTATTGTAAAGAATGCCGTTAATAGTCCCCTTACCTGTGATAATCCATTATTTTCGCTGTAAGCATCGCCAGCAACAGAACCGTTAATAGCAACGCTTCCTTCTGTAACAACTGTAGCACCTTCATAAGTATTGTTACCATTTAGCTTCAATGTTCCTTCGCCAGATTTAATCAAACCTACATGAAGTCCATCAAGTCCGCTATCTTCAACAGACTGGTTAAATCTTTCCAAATAAGCTTTTGTCATAGCTTTTGTCCATGAATTAGCATTTTCATTAGAAAGATAGTTTACGTTATAATAATTGTAGCGTTCTAATAAATCTTCTTCATCTGTGTCTTCAGAAATCTTGCCTACTCGTATTTCCTTTATATCGTTTTCCCATACAGTATCATAGCCTTTGGTGTCTATGTCATACATTACGGTTTTCTGACCATCTGTCAGATATTTATCGGAAATATTTTCTTTTTCTAGTCTTCTAGCATTTAAAGCACCAGGACCGTACAGCTTTTCCAACATCAAGTATTCCCTGACCTATAAATTCTTGTAGTGGAACATTATAGAAAGCTTTTATTCTACCTACCTTTGCCAGTATTTCTAAATTTGAAGCATTAGTTAAAGAATATTCATCTCCATCAATAGCAATACTTCCAGCATAAGCCTTTATATCATCTACAATTTCATCATCGTTTCTAACTCTATTATCAAAATAGAATACATTTACTGAATATGAATTTTCTCCACTGTTGGCATCTGAAATTCTTTTCTGAGATTTTGCTCCTGTTTCATCATCACTTCCTGAATCAATTCTTAAAGTGACTGCAAATTGATGTTCAAGATTAATCTTATTATTAGCAGTAGAAAGTAAGACGTCAGCAATTTGCTTCGAATCCAGATAAGGGAAAGCCTGCTGAACAAGTGCTGCACCACCAGAAACAAAAGGTGCTGCCATTGACGTGCCGCTTATATCAATAAAACCGTTTTTATTAGTTGAATCAGAAGATTTTATTTCCCAACCAGGCGCAGCTATAGTATTTTCTTCACAGTATTTTGCCAAATTAGTAAAAGGTGCATTTATAAAATCACCACTGATACTTCCATCAGAATTTCTAGTAAGATGAAAACTATTATCTTTAGAATTCAAAACCGCTGTAACATTTAGAAGATTGTCGGGAGTCTTGTCTTTAAACAATAATGGCAAATATAAATTTAGAGAAGAGACTATTTGCCCTTCATTCGAAGCCGAAAAAACTAAAAGCTTGTCATTGCTAAATGCCTCTTCCATTCCGTCATATATATCCATTATCCAAGATAATTCTTTTATTCTGCTAGAAATCAAATCGAATATTTCATCTGAAGAATATGAATTCTCTTCGCCGCTGAAATAAAAACCATCTTCACCTTGTTTATATAAATTATCTATGAAAATAGAAAGACTTCATGAATTGTTAATGGTTTTAATATCTGAAAATGAGGAATACTTATAGAAATCTGCAGTATCAGAATAAGCATAAGTAGTACTCATAATATCTGCGTCAAAAGCAACACCATGCATTGTATTGCCATTTTTTGTTCCTACAGCAATACCACCGACATGAGTACCGTGGTTGTCTTTTTCCCAGTTGATTTGTTTCAAATCAAAGGAACCTATATATTTTGAACTTGTTTTACTAGAAAAAGAATTATGTTCAAAGTTTACTGCCTGATCGTTAACCCCTATCGTTACGCCTTTTCCAGTATAACCTTTGGAATAGGCTTCCGCAGCGTTAATTAAGTCCAACCCGCCGCTGCCGTAGTATTCTTCTGTCTGAAACTCTTCGATTTCTTCAGAATATGCTGAAAAAGAAGAAAGCAATGATAAAGCTGCTGCCATGACTATTGTTTTAGCTCTAAAAGTATTCTTATGCATTATTATCTCCGCAAATTTTGATTTTTTTATATTGTTATTTTAATTCAATTCTTGTGGAGTTTTCAAGGTCTAGCAACAAGGCAAACGCAAACTTTTTATTGAGAAATCAGCCAATCTATAATATTAATTATTTTGATTCCATCAAAATCAACATTTAGAGAAGTATCTAAAGTAAGAATTATTTTCTCGTAATTGTCATTTACTTTTTTTAATGGTTTAAGTTCTCTATCTAACACTTCTTTATTAATCAAAGTTTCTGTAACTTGAATATAGGTTTTGCTTTCGGGTTTTGTTGCAATAAAATCTATTTCTATATTGTCTATTTTTCCTATAGCAACATCATAACCCTGTCTTAAAAGTTCTAAATAAACGATGTTTTCAAGAATATGACCTCGGTCACGATTTCTGAAACCTAAAAGATAGTTGTGAAGCCCAATATCTGCTATATAATATTTTCCAAGAGTTTTTAAATATTCTTTACCTTTAATATCGAATCTTTTTATCTCATAAAAGAAATAACTATCTAGCAAAGCTTTAATATAAGAAGCAACAGTGTGGGCACTTAAATTTTTTGTTTTATTCTTTTGTAGCAAAAGACCAGAATCAGCCAAAGTGTTTCCGATAGAATTGATTGATACAGAATTTCCAATGTTATCAGCTAAGAACATTACTATTTTACGAAGAAGAAGAGCATCTGAAATATTTTTCTCACCTTTTCTTTTTTCTCGTTCCAATATATCTCTTATTACTACAGTAGAGTAAATACCATCTAGAAAGCTTAAAGCTTTTTCTTGGTCTAGCCCTAATTCAGAAATTCCTGGCATTCCGCCAAAATGTAAATAAACATCAAACATTTCTTTCAAATTAAACTCTTTATTATTTTTATCAATTATACATTTTTGATTTTTTCCTAATAAATTTTTTCTTTGAACAATTTCAAAATCATTAAAATAGAGAAATTCTGTAAATGACAATGGAAGCATTTTTAATTCTATACATCTACCAGATAAATATGTAGAATATTCGGAAGACAGCAAATAAGCATTTGAACCTGTTAGGTATATGTCACAGTCAAAATCAACTCTGAAAGAATTTATAGCCTCTTCCCAGCCACTTATTCTCTGAATTTCATCAAAAAACAAATATGTTCTGTTTTTGGTGTTTTTATGATTTTTTACATAATCATAAACATCATCAGAACTCATATCTTTAAAATCATGAGATTCAAAGTTAATTTCTATTATCTGGTTGTCTTTTTTTCCCTGTTTTTTTAAGTGTTTAACCATTAACTTTAAAAGGCTTGATTTTCCACAACGTCTTATTCCTGTGATGATTTTTACAGGTTCAGTATCTTGAAAAGATATTAACTTATCAAGATAAATATCTCTGTTTTTTAACTTGTGATTTGTTATCATTTTTTCGCACCTTTAAATATTATAATGCAAAAACTTATAAATTTCAAAAGTTTTTGCAATTTAGTGCAAAAAAATATTTATTATCTACGACCTCTTTCGATACTATGATAAGGAAGTATCGTCTGACACCACTCCTCAGAGGCTGTCTAAAAACTAGGTTTTGACTCGATAATTAGTTTATTCTAATTGAACAAACTAAAACAAACCCCTAATCTACGACTCGCTTGCCATCCTGGCGCTCGCATGCACTTCGCACTTCCTGTGCTCGTAATCTCTGCTCTCTCATCTCTAAATCTCTG
>CAJOQX010000410.1 GCA_905236865.1 Candidatus Rifleibacteriota bacterium | reverse complement strand
GCATTATTTGGAGCAATTTTTGGTCCTATTGTTTATTTCTGGATAGTTTTAGGCTGTATTTTTGCTGGTGCTGTTCATGATTATATGTGCGGAATGCTTTCTGTTAGAAATAATGGAGCTAGTGTTTCTGAAATTACTGGAAAATACTTAGGCAATTGGGCTCTCCAATTAATGAGAGTATTTTCTATAATTCTTCTTATTATGTGTGGTGTTGTGTTTACAAGTGGTCCTGCTAGCTTGTTAGACCTTATCACCCCTGAAAAATACACTGCTACATTTGTTCTTTGGGCTTGTTCTGTATATTTATTAAATGAAAAGAAAAATTGGCTAGTCACTGTTGTTCCTGCAACATTTATGACCGCTGTTGTAACTGCTTATATTATAGCTGCTCCAGAAGGTTTTAATACGAGTTACTCTCTTGCAGTAACTATAGGTGTTATAGCTTCAATTTTAGCTTTAGGAACTTTCCTGATACATGAAGATAAACTAAAGCAACCAAAAGCTTAAATATAATTTAAATAGTTATAATAATAAGGATAATAGCTAATTACGGACTTAAAAACGTGATTACATTTTTAGCACCTAAAAAAACTTAAAACATTTTATAAAGCTAATTTATACGATTTTAGGTGGCAAAGATAGGAATATAAGTTATTTTACAAATCCTTACTTATAAAAAAGTTTACAAAATAGGGGTTGAACAAAAAACAATTTTTGGTGTAAATTTATATTATAGACCTAGAAATTTTTATTATTTTTAAAGGAAAAACGAATGAATCCGCTACCAGATAGATTTGACATATCTGTAACTTCAGAAATAGGTGAACTTGAAGGCGTAATACTGCATACACCAGGCATAGAAATGGAAAATATGACACCTGCAAATGCTGAAAGAGCTTTGTATAGCGATGTCTTGAATCTTTCCGTTGCCTCTGACGAATATAATCAATTAAAAACAGTTTTGGAAAAAATAACCAATGTTTTTCAAGTTGGTGATTTGTTAGTTGATGTTTTAGATAATGCAAGAGTAAAAAGCAATCTTGTTGAAAAAATTTGCGAAAACGAAAACGCAGAAGAACTTCATGATGAACTGCTAGAAATGCCAAAAGAAGAACTTGGCAAATGTTTGATGGAAGGTGTCTTAATGAAGAAAGACAACCTTTCTCGTTTTTTAAGTAACGAACGCTATTCTTTAAGACCATTACACAACTTCTTTTTTACTCGAGACCTTGCTGTTGCAATAAATGACTGGGTTCTTGTTTCTAGAATGGCAAACAAAGTTAGAAGTCGTGAAGCGATGATAATGGAAGCAATTTTCGACTATCACAGAATGTTTTCCGTAAAAACTCTTGATATGCAGAGTATTCAAACAGCTAATATAGAAGGTGGAGATGTTCTGGTTGCAAGAAATGACATTTTGATTATTGGTTGTGGACAACGCACAAATCCGCACGCAATCGATTTTTTAATTGACCACTTAAAAACATTAAAGAAGCCTCAATACATACTTGTTCAACAACTTCCTTCTGAACCAGAATCTTTCATTCATCTTGATATGGTCTTTACGCTTCTAGATAAAAATTACTGTATGGTTTACGAACCAGTAATTATGCAGACTAATCAGTATAAAACGGTTTTGATTAGCATAGATAATGGAAAAGTAAAAATCAATGAAGAAAGAAATCTTCTGACAGCCTTAGAAAAACTTGGTATGCCAATGCAACCAGTCTATTGTGGAGGTTCTTCCGATCTCTGGATTCAAGAAAGAGAACAGTGGCACAGCGGAGCAAACTTCTTTGCTTTAGCTCCAGGAAAAATAATTGGTTATAGAAGAAATATCAACACAATTGAAGCTCTTGACCAAGCTGGTTTTGAAGTCATTGACGCACTAGATTTATTAGATGATGAAGGTAATGCTACTTCAAAACTTGACCTTAAAAAGCCAGGTAAATTTGTTGTTACAATAGATGGCTCTGAACTTGCAAGAGGTGGTGGCGGTTGCCGTTGTATGACAATGCCAATCAAACGCAAAGCGGTAGAGTAAGTATTTTTTGATTTATTTCTTAAAATGTTATATTATGATTTCTGAAAATTTATATATAAATAAGTAAGAAAAATAAAAAAATATGATTATATCCTTTGATCCATCACCCTATATAGCTAACGCTAAAATTATAGAAAACACCGAAGAAGTTGCAGAATTTTTCAAACGAGCAGCTAACGAAGATGTAATAGCTGTTGATGTTGAATCAGCAGCTTTTTATCGCTATTATGCAAAAGTAAATTTGATTCAGATTGCAACAAGAAAAGAAGCAGCAATTATGGATCCGCAAGTCATAACTGATTTTTCTCCTTTTCAGGAATTCGCTTCAAAAAGTAAATGTATGTGGGTGTTTCATGGGGGGGATTTCGACATTTCTATGTTGGCAAAAGACTTGCAAATATTTATTCCTCGAATGTTTGACACAAGAAAAGCTGCTGAAATCATAGGAATAAATGAACTTGGATTAAAGGCTCTCACTGAAAAATATCTTGGTTTTACACTAGACAAGCATTTACAAAGATGTGACTGGTCAAAGCGTCCGTTAACTAAAGCAATGATTGATTATGGCTTGCTTGATGCCGTTTGTCTAATTCCTGTATATGATTGTTTGTTAAATGAAGTAAATAATCTAGGTCGTCTTGAATGGGTCATGGAAGAATGTGATTCTATAGCAAAACAAGCGAGAGAAACACATACACAAGCTCCAGATCCTTATGCTTTTCATATTAAAGGCAGTTCTTATCTCTCGCTTCGTTCATTAGCTGTTTTACGGGAAATATGGAATTTACGCGAAGAAATTGCTGCAACTATTGACAGAGCTCCATTTATGCTTTTGAGTAATCAAACTTTGATAGAAATCGCAAAAGTTTGTCCTAGGAGCATTGCTGGACTAGGCACAGTAAAAGGCATGAGTCATGAATTTCTTGCTAAATATGGTTCTGAACTTCAAAAAGCTATCAGAGCAGGTTTAGATGCTGAATTAGTCGGTCTAGAACGTCCACCTCAAAAACATTCTAGAGAAGAGCTTTTAAATGCTTGGGAAGGCGAACTTGCAAAAGCTATAAAAGAAGTAAGAGATAAAATTGCTGCTGAAAAAAATATTCCGCCATCTGTTTTAGCACCATCTCATGCTTTATATAGTCTTGCAAAAGTTCGCCCACAATCTTTAGGCGAATTAGTTCAAAGCGAAATACTGCATGAATGGCAAGCTAGACTACTTGCAGAAGATATTATCCCTTTGTTGGAGCAAGAACCACCCAAACTTTCAAAAAAAGGTCGCCGAATAAGCAGCAGACGTTCTAGAAGAAGTTTTTAACTTAATTGCTGTAAAAGTCAAATAATTAGTGTCAGCTCTATATAAATTAAAATCCTGATAAATAAAGCATTATATAAGAAAATATTATAAAAATAGTGCAAAGCCAAAATTTGTTTAATTCCTTTTGCCTAGAATGATAAAGTTGTTGTACAACTTCAAATATATCACAATCTATATAAAAGAAAACAGATTTTACTTATCGTATTTTCTAGGCAATCCATGTATTTCACAACGAACATGACAGCCTTGTGAAAGATTACCTTCAGTATAGTAAGATGCTTTACCAGTTGTTGGACAAAGCGGAATTTCATATTCTCCGTAAACTTTTCTTAATACTTTTTCTCCCTCACCTTTTTCAATATAATCTACAGGTGTTTCGCTACTTTCATTATATCTTTCTACGAATCTGTTTACCCATTGAAGATTGAAATGACATTTATCTCTTTCACTTTTCTTATTATATTCTGATATTTCAAAATCTGTTTTTTTTCTAAAGGGTGTACCGTGAATTTCACATTCTATAACCCCACCATTTTCTATATCTCTTTCTGAAAAATAAGAAAATTTGCCACTTTCAGGACATAAAGGTATTTCTTTTATCAGTTTTTCTTTAAGTAAAATATTAGCAACTTGAAGTGCTTCTTCTCCTTTCTTCATAGATAATATTTTTACGACATTTTTATCATCAAAAGCTTTAAAATTATGGGCGGAAACTCTTCTCATTATAGTGTCACAATTGGCAAAGCATACTCTTTTATTCCATTCTGGAGTATTAGGCTCAGGATCAGCTATTTTAAAATTTGGTTTATTTGGTGTTCCATGAACAGGGCAATAAAATCCTATAAACCCCATAGGGGCTTTTAAACTATAATACGTAATTTTGTTTGAATAAGGACAAATTGGTAATTCTTTTAAAAAACCTTTATCTACTAACAATTTAAAAGTTTTTTCCGCATTATCTTCTGTTATTTTTTCAAAATTAATATCAAAATTGTTTAAATTGTAGGTAATTGCAGCATTATCAGCCTCTTTTATATTGTCTATACATTTTAATCCTCTGGCAACATCTGTGTCTATTATATTTTTGGGGATATAACGAATCGGTGGCGCTATAACTGTTTTCTTCATATTTTTTTCTGACCGTTTCTTAATATCTTCAAATTCTCTTTCTGCTTTATTCTTCATAGCTTTACAATAATTCATATATATTGTCGAAGCAATACCTGTTACTGCTGCAACTCCTGCTGCTGTTGTAAATTCAGGATAAGTTTTAATTTGAATCCCAATCCAAGGAGCTTTGTCTATTATATCTTCTGAATTAGAATTGGTCATTGATTGAATTTGATTATTAGGATTATTCTTACTAGAATTACAATTATCTAAGAACTGCTTAAATTGTTTCAAATAATTATTTCTAATTTTATCATCATTAATAGCGGCAATTAGCATACAACCACTTTTCTTGCCTAAATATCTCAATCTAGATATATTTGAAAGAACAACTTTTAAATCGTTCAGTTGTGGACTATCGAAAAAAAGATTATTGTTCAACGTTTCATACAAAGCTTTTATATTAAGTTCTGCACACATAAAACAATCAGGGTCTGAAATGTTTTTAATTAAAGAATTCCAAGATTTATTATTAATAGAAATATTATCTGTTATTAAGTTGCTAAATTTAATTCCGTTTGGTTTTATTACTATGGCATTATTAGAAAAAGTAATTCTAATGTTTCCTTTAGAGTTTTTTTCTATTTTTATATTATCTGAAAATTGAGTTGTTAAAACCCCATCTTTTTCTTGAATTTTATAAGTTGTTTTTGGAACTAGTTTTTCAAATAAGAAATTAGTATCTATTTTAGAGTCAAAACTTAGATAAAAGGTTAAATCTGAAGAAATAGATAACTTCAACAATCCTTTCGGTACAATAAAACCTTCGTTATCCCAATTTTTTACCAGAGCAATTAAATCATCGTTTGTCATCTCGGCATATTTAGAAAAACTAGGCTGTTGTCTAGCACTATTTTTAAAGTAGTTTATGGCGTTTATTATATCTGGATCTTTATTAGCATAACGTTCTAAAATCATATTTTTTATTTTACTATAAATATGGGCAACATTTCCATAACAGACAAATACAGTCTTATCACAAATAAAGTTTATATTGTTTTGTCCAAAACAAATTGAAGATACATAAAAAATAAAAAGGGAAAGAACAAATAATCTAATAGTATTCAGTTTATTCATATTATTTTAACTCCTCAACAAATTCTAAAGCTTTTTTTAATATTTTTAACCTATCTTCTAGTCTGGTTATTCCTCGATGTTTTATATATAAATCATAAGGTTGATGGACAAAACCAGAATAACTAATAGCAAAACAATCATTATATGTTTCGTAACTATAGCCTTGTATATGGTTTTCTATAAAGACTTTTCTAATTTTACTATTGTTGAAATACAACCTTATGTCTTTTTCTGAAGTTCCTTGTAATACAAATTTTTCAGAGAATTTTTTATCATTAGCAAAATTAATATCTTGTTCCCCAAAAAGACTACCTATTCCATCTATAAGAGCATCTTCATCTCTAAGTTTAAATTTTGGAAAGTTTATATTTGTGTTAGTAATTATACAAACTGCTTTTTGATAATATGAGCTTCCTTTATTTCTTTTTATGAAATAATCATAATCAAATAAATAATAAACGAAGTTATTAGCTTTTCCTTTCATAACATAAAAATAATTATTATCTTTGTTACAATTAATTATTGATATCTCTTTAAAAAAGTTTGGTGCATTTTTAGAATCTAATTCGTCAGTATATTCGATATTATTCTTTATACAGAAATTTTTTATTTCATTAATAAGAGGTTGTAGTTTTTTCTCTATTAGATTATCAAAAAATTTATAATATAATATTAATAAATGAACTATTAATACAGGAACACCAACCATAACCACAACACCTATAATTACTAAACCAAAGCCAAAAAAAGCATTGGATAGCAATTTATCAATGTCTTTTTCAGGACTTCCAATAGAAAAAAGAAAAAAAACAATAAAAAAAACTACAATGCTTAAAACAATATATCTTATTATTTTATCTATCACAAAAGTCTCCCAATATTATTTTAATTAGGTCAAAGCAGCAAAAAAATTTGATTTATTCTGTAATAAATTATATCTAAACTATCTTTACAAGGCAAATGCAAACTTTTTCTTTTATTGATGAGTTTTTTTTAGATTGCAACGCCTCTTTCAGAGGCTCGCAGAGGCTGTGCTAAAACTAATTTTTAAGTCCAAATTAGATTGTGCTGATTGCCTACACAGAGCGGATAGCCAAGCGAAGCTTGGCGTGGTGAGTGGTTGGTGGTAGGTGGTGAGTGAGCGGACAGTAGACGCGAGACCCAATGTCATTAAGTTAAGCTAAAATGTTTTGTTAGAGCCTGTTTTAAGGCTCTTTTTTTATGCCTATTTTTATACTATTACTG
>CAJOQX010000409.1 GCA_905236865.1 Candidatus Rifleibacteriota bacterium | reverse complement strand
ACATATTCCAAGCAATGGGCTTTTTCTTAACTGAAGGTCCTGAAATAGAAGAAGAATACTATAACTTTGAAGCCTTGAATGTTCCACAGCATCATCCTGCAAGAGATATGCAAGACACATTCTATTTTGAATCTGGACAGCTTTTGAGAACCCAGACCTCTCCAATGCAAGTTAGAACTATGGAAAAGATTAATCCACCTCTTAAAATGATTGCTTTGGGAAAAGTCTATCGTTGCGACTATGACATCACTCACAGCCCAATGTTCCATCAGATGGAAGGTCTTGTTGTCGATGAAAACATTAGTATGAGCGATTTAAAAGGCACTCTAATTACTTTCGTTAAAGCGATGTTCGGCAAAAGAGCTTACCGATTCAGAACTAGCTATTTCCCATTCACTGAACCTTCTGCCGAAATGGATATTCAGTGCATTTTCTGCGAAGGTAAAGGTTGCAAAGTTTGCAAAGGCACAGGCTGGATGGAAATTCTAGGTTGCGGAATGGTTAATCCAAAAGTTTTTGAAGCTGTTAAATACGACACTGAAAAATACACTGGTTTCGCTTTCGGCATGGGTATTGAAAGAATCGCAATGCTTCGCTACGGTATCAACGACATTAGATTGCTCTTCAATTCTGATACAAGATTTCTAAGACAGTTCTGAGGTGAAACACAATGAAAGTATTATTAAGCTGGTTAAAAGACTATATTGATATTAACGAAACACCTGAAAAAATTGCTGAAGCCTTGACCATGACAGGGCTAGAAGTTGAAGAAATAATACAACCAGGCAAAAACATAAATGGTGTCGTTGTAGGCAAAGTTCTCACCAAAGAAGCTCACCCAAATTCTGACCATCTTTCCCTTTGTTCTGTTGATGTAGGAAAAGGCGAACCTTTGCAGATTGTTTGCGGTGCTCAGAATCATAAAGCTGGCGATGTTGTTCCTGTAGCTGTTTTAGGAGCAAAACTTCCTTCAGGCTTTGAAATTACTGAAGCCAAAATAAGAGGTATAGACTCTTATGGAATGATGTGTAGCAAGAGAGAACTTGGTCTTTCAGAAGATCACAGCGGTCTTTACATACTTCCACCAGATTTACCATTAGGGGAAGATATAGTTAAAGCTTTGAAACTAGACGAAGTTATTTTTGAAGTTAGTATTACTGCCAACAGAGGCGATGCACTTTCTCATCTAGGCATTGCTCGTGAACTTTCTGCTATATTCAATCTTCCGTTAAAACGTGACCCATTAGGTGATGATAGCGGTGACGAAAATATTAACGATTTCATCAAGATTGATATTAAAAACAATGAGCTTTGCCCAAGATATGGTGCTAGACTTGTTCGCAATATAAAAGTCGGTCCATCTCCTGATTGGATGAAAGAACGCCTTGAAAGCGTCGGTATTCGCTCAATAAACAACATAGTTGATATAACCAACTATATTATGCTTGATATTGGTCATCCAATGCACGCTTTCGACTATGACAAGCTTGCTGGCAAACACATTATAGTAAGAAATGCTAATGCTGGCGAAAAAATGATGACTCTTGACAATACCGAAAGAACATTAGAAGAAAATATGCTAGTAATCGCAGATGAAGAAAAAGCTGTAGCTATTGCTGGTGTAATGGGTGGGTTAGATACTTCTGTAACTGAAGCTACTCAAAATGTTCTTTTTGAAGCCGCTTCATTTGAACCAGTCACAGTAAGAAAAACTTCTAAGAAACTTGCATTGCAGTCAGATTCTTCTTACCGCTTTGAAAGAGGAACAAACATAGACAATGTTTCTATAGCTTTGAACGCTGCCTGCAAATTTGCAAAAGAACTTGCTAACGGTCAGCCTGTTAGAGGAATTTGTGATATTTATCCAAAACCAGAAGTTCTTAAACAAATCAAAGTTCGCACTAAACGTTTAAACAGACTAGTTGGAATAAATCTCACTACTGCTCAAATAGAAACTTTCTTGCTAAGATTCAAGATTGAAACTAGAAGAGAAGGCGAAGACCTTATCGCAAATGTTCCGCCTTACCGCCACGATATAACTCAAGAAGTTGATATAATCGAAGAAGTAGCAAGACTTTACGGTTATAATAATATTCCAGAAACTCTTCCAGCAGTTGCTTCAACATTGCAGCTTCCAACAGCACTTCAAAAGTTGGAAAAACGCTTGAAAGACCATCTTGTTTCTAACGGCTTTAGCGAATTGATTACTTATAGCTTTATTCCTGCTAATCTTGATGGCTGTTTCCATGAAAAGAAGCCTTTAATGCTAAAGAACGCACTTTCAGAAGAAATGAAAGCTATGAGAACAAGCCTTAAATGGAATATGTTTGATGCAATCAGACGCAATGTTTTGAACGATGAATACAACCTTAAATTCTTTGAAATAGGCAAAGTATTCCATACTTCTGTTGCTGGTTTGAGTGAAGAACACACTAGACTTAGTGTTGGTTTCTGTGGTTCACAGAATTGCTTGGATTGGCACGACAGCAAGAAAGAATTTGACCTTTTCTCTATAAAAGGCTTTGTTCAGACTATTGCTGATATGCTTAAAATCAAAGTTCGCTTTGCTCCAAGTTTGAACTCTATTTTCCACCCAACTATGCAGATGGATGTACTTCTTGGTAAAAATGCAATAGGTTCTTTTGGTCAGATTCACCCGAATTTATTGGACAATAAAAAACTTCCAAAGAATATTTTTATTGTTGAACTTGATTTAGACAAACTTTCCGATTCTATTGAAACAGCTCCAAGAATGAAGCCAATTCCAGAATTCCCAGCAATCAGAAGAGACCTTGCTTTGTTAGCTCCTGTAACTGTTGCTCATCGTGACATTCAGAAGATACTTGTTGCCGAAGGAGGTAATCTTCTTGAAGACTGCCATTTATTCGATGTATATCAAGGAAAAGGCATACAAGAGGGTTTCCGCTCATTAGCTTATTCTTTGAGTTTCAGAGATGCTAAGAAAACTCTTACCGATAACGAAGTTCAGCCATTAGTAGATAAGATGGTTGCTAAGTTGGAAAAGAACAATATTAAATTAAGATAAAAGATATAAGTTATTAGGGTATAGGGTGTAGAGAGAAAGTGAGTGAGGGAAGATGCCCTAAAGCCCCTATTTGAAGGCTGTCTAAAAACTAAGAATTTGTTAAAAATTCAGTGTATGGAGTAATGTCCTCGCCCCCTTTTATAAAGGGGGCATTATTACGATTCTGTATATGTTCTATAAATAACAATAATTGTTTTTTCATCTAAGAAAATGTAACTAATTATT
>CAJOQX010000408.1 GCA_905236865.1 Candidatus Rifleibacteriota bacterium | reverse complement strand
TAATTGATAGAATGTTACTACTTATTAAGTCATAGGGGGATTTATGAACAAGGATAAAGAATTTGAAAAGATAATGTCAGAGATTAATTCTGGTTTAACTGGTGAGCCTGAAAAGGATATGGCATTTTTAAATGAACAAAGCAAGAAATATAAAAATCATAAATACTCCAAAGAAATTTTAAGAGCCTGTGGTAGACTGATGTATGATGTTGTGCCAGATGATGTAAGAAAAAAATTAGATAAAGTAGCTAATGAGCATTTTTCAAGAATAGATGATTCCTTAAATCAAGCTGAACAATTTCTTTTTAAAAAAGAATTTAATAAAGCTTTAAAAATTATTGAAGACTTAATCTTTGAATTAGATGAAAATCAACCATATAGAAATGACGAAGTAAGTGAATACTATAATTTTGAAGAATTTTTTGAAGAAATTTTATTTCGAGATTTGAATAGCCCAGAAAAAGAATTACGTAGAGTGCCTGTTCCTTATACTAGAATTTATAATATATATGGCTATACTCTCTACGAACTTGATAAGTTTGATGAAGCAAAAAAGTGCTTAGAAATAGGATTAGGCTGGAATCCCGTTTCCTTTAAGCTTATGAGCGAGTATATTGAAATTTTTAAACTAAAAGGTGACTTGGAAAACTTTTTTAAACTAACTATTAATGCATTCAAAATTGCTTTTCGACCACAAAATGTAGCTAGATGTTTTAGAAATCTTGGTTATTATTTTGCTGAAAAAGAATTATATTCTGAAGCAAAAGCAGCTTATATAATGAGTTTACAGTTCGAAAGAGATTCCGAGCAGGCTTTAAAAGAATTATATTATGTTGATGAAAAGACAAATCACAAACTTGAAAAACCGCCTATAGAAAAGGTTAAGGAGTATTCTGAAAAATATGGTTTCCCTATAGGTGCAGATTTAAATGTTTTGAATTTAGCTTATCAGTGTGGAATTAAGTCATTAGAAAATCATAACCCTGATGGAGCCAGATATTTTTTCAGTATACTTTATGATTTGACTCATGACCCAGAAATAAAGGCAGCTTTAGATAAATTACCTGTTCCAAAATCAGAGGAATAATTGTTACAAAGTTTATTTTTCTATTTCAACTTTCAGCCTTCATTTTCTTATTCAAAAGGTGATAAATATTATTATTTAAGTATTAAAATTCAATAGTAGAATCTTAATATTTGCATAATAAATAAGTGTCTTTCAGACACTATTTGGTTACATTGATAAAAAAACAATTATCTAGCAAAAGTTTAGCTAATGCTTGAAGCTTGCTCTTTTCTTTCTGAAGAAGATTATCTTTTTCTTGAAGCTCTTTAGAACGTTTATCTTCAAGTTGCTTTATTTTTGCTTTCTGACCTGAAAGTAGCTTTAGATTTAAGCATAATAGGTCATCATTGCTTAAAAATAATAAAAACTTTATCTTTTAAACACATTTTGATAAAATACAATTCACACAACTATTAATATTAGGATTGTCATGCCTCTTTAAGAGGCTAACAATGACTTTTATGTTACTATAATAATAAAGATATAATTAGAATTTTATTATTAATGGAGATTGCAAAAGTGACTGACAGAAACTTTCCTAAACCTGAAATAAATCCGTTATTAGATAATATACGCATAGTCCTTGTAGAACCACAAGGACCACTTAATATAGGCTCTACTTGTAGGGCTATGAATAACTTTGGCTTACATAACCTTTGTCTGGTTAGACCTGGTTGCGAACTTGACTCTGACGCTATAAAAATGGCAATGCATTCGCAAGATATTTTAAACAATGCTAAGGTCTATGAAACTATTCCAGAAGCTATTGCGGGTTCTGTTCTAGTTTTAGGTACAGCAAATAGACGAGGTGAATATCACGAGCCTAATTATACTGTTCGTGAAGGTTTAGAAAAAATTGAAAAAGTTCTTTCCAAAGGACCAGTTTCTATTCTTTTCGGTAGAGAGGAATGGGGGTTGACAAGAGATGACTTGCAGCATTGTATGGGATGTATGAGAGTAGTTACAGATACCGCTTGTACATCATTGAATCTTTCTCAGGCAGTTTTGCTAATAGCTTACGAACTATTTCAGAAATTTGGCAATCCTATCCCATTACAAAAAGCCCAAGCTGATGACCCCTTAGAACAACCAGCAACAACAGAAGAAATAGCTAGACTATATAACCATATGAAAAAGGTTTTAAGCTATTGTGAATTTTTACCATTAGTAAATCCTGATGAATTATTTCAGGTTATAAGAGCATTTTTCCATAAGTCTTCACCATCATCTAGAGAAATAAACATTCTTATGGGTATTTTCTCTAATCTTAATGGCTTTATGAAAAAATATGTTAGAAACAAATGATTTTAAAGTTGGAGCAACAAAAGAAATGGCTAGATTAACAGTAGAAAAATTTAAATCTCTTCTCGAAAACAATATTCTTGTTTATGATGGTGCTATGGGTACAAACCTTATTGCTCAACAATTAAAATCAGAAGACTACGGTGGAAAAGATGGTTGTAGTGAAGCTTTAAACCTCTATTGTCCACAATCTGTTGCCAAAGTTCACAAGTCATTTCTTGAAGCAGGTTGCGATGTTATAGAAACCAACACTTTTGGTGGAACTCGCATTACTTTAAAAGAATACGGTCTTGAAGATAAAGTTGCTGAAATAAATAAAAAAGCTGTTGCTATTGCCAAACAATCAATTGAAGAATCGGGAAAAGGCAAACCAAGATATATTGCAGGTTCTATTGGTCCTACTTCTCAACTTCCATCATTGGGCAATATTGAATTTGATGATATGGTTTCTGCTTATTTGGAACAGTTTGAAGCTCTTTGGGAAGCAGGAATAGACATTTTACAAATAGAAACCTGCCAAGATATTTTACAGGTAAAAGCTGCTTTATATGCTGCTAACAAGCTTTTTGAAAAAGTTTGCACGAGATGTCCAGTTGTAGTTTCTCTAACTTTAGAAAGTTCAGGTAATTTGCTTATAGGAAGTGATATTCCAAGCGTTGTTACAGCAATTGAGCCTTTTGATTTTGTTGATGTAATTGGCTTTAATTGTTCTTTCGGTCCTGACGAAATGGAAAGACACGTAGCGACTCTATCTAAACTATGGTCAAAAGCTATTCTTATAATGCCTAATGCTGGTTTGCCAGAAATGCGTGATGGCAAACCTTTCTATAAAATGACTCCAGATCAGTTTGCCTCTTTCCATAAAAAATTTGTTACTCAATATGGAATAAATATATCTGGTGGCTGTTGCGGAACTAGAGCTGACCATCTTGCCGCAGTTGTTGAAGCCGTTAAAGATTTAAAACCTGTTAAACGTGAAGTAAAAATAGAAGCAAAAGTTTCAAGCCTTTTTAATGCTGTTGAAATACATCAAAAGCCAGCTCCAGCTTTAATTGGAGAAAGAACAAACGCTAATGGTGCTAAAAAATTTAGAGAATATCTATTAGCGGATAACTTTGACGGAATGGTCGCTATGGGCAAAGAACAGGTTAAAGGCGGTGCTCATTTGGTTGACCTTTGCGTAGCCTATGTTGGAAGAAACGAACTAGCTGACATGAAAAAGGCAGCTTCAATGTTTGCTACACAGATTAATCTACCACTGGTAATAGATTCAACTATTCCAGAAGTTATAGAAACTGCATTAAAACATCATGGTGGAAGATGTGTAATCAACTCTGTAAACCTTGAAGATGGTGGAACACGTTTACGCAAAGTTGCAAAATTGGCTAAAGATTTTGGAGCAATGCTGATTTGTCTTTCGATTGACGAATATGGAATGGCTAAAACTGCAGACAAAAAGCTTGAAATAGCTTTAAGAATAAAAGATATTCTAGAAAAAGAATTCGGACTAAAAGAATCTGACTTAATTTTCGACCCACTGACATTTACTATTGGTAGTGGCGATGTAGAATTAAGAAATTCTGCATTAGAAACACTAAACGCTCTGAAACTTATTTCTGAAAAAATGCCTTCTGCAAGTACAATTCTAGGTCTTAGTAACGTTTCTTTTGGTTTGAAACCAGCTGTTAGAGAAATACTTAATTCTGTATTTATGGCAGAAGCTGTTAAACATGGGTTAAGTAGTGCTATTGTCAACCCAGCCAAAATTTTACCATTGATTTCAATTCCAGAAAAAGAACAGGAATTAGCTTTAAATTTAATTTACAATAAACATCAAGACGGCAGTGACTTAACTGATTTTTTAAAAGCTTTTGAAACAGAAACAGTAAAAAAAGAGGAAAAAGTTAATACAAACTTAACTCCTGCTCAAAAGCTTGAAGCAAAGGTTATAGATGGTGATTCCTCAGAACTTGACACTCTGATTGAACAATTAAGAAAAGACTATAAACCAGAAGCTGTTATTAATGAAATACTGCTTCCAGCTATGCAAAAGGTTGGCGAGTCTTTTGGAACTGGGCGGTTGCAACTTCCATTCGTGTTGCAGTCTGCTGAAGTTGTTAAGAAAACTGTAGATTGTCTGACCCCTTTTATGGAAAAGAAAGAAGCTAGTGCTGACAGAATTATGATTCTAGCTACTGTTGCTGGTGATGTTCACGATATTGGAAAGAATTTGGTCAATATAATGCTTTCTAATAATGGTTTTTCAGTTGTTGATTTGGGAATAAAAGTTGATATTTCAACGATGATAAAAGCCGCCAAAGAAAAAAAATCTAATGTTATCGGGATGAGCGGTTTAATCGTCAAATCAACTATTGTAATGAAAGAAAACCTTGAAGAACTCAACCGTATTGGCTTTTTCCCTGATGTAATTCTTGGCGGTGCTGCTCTAACTCGTGATTATGTAGAAAAAGAACTTCAAGCTATCTATAAAGGCAGAGTTTTCTACGCCAAAGATGCAGTCGACACCGTAAAAATTATGCAAAAAATTATGGACGAAAAGCACTAAGGATTGATTTATTGTGCGGTTTGTAAAATACTAAAAATGCAAAATGAAGCTAACAATATACCTTTAAACCAAAATGATTCTAACAAACTAGGTTTGTCTGAATGTGTTTTTATTCTTATTGGCGGAATGGTTGGCAGTGCTATTTTTTCTCTTTCTGGTCTAACTATTCTTGAAGCAGGACCTGCGTCGATATTAACATGGATTGTCGCAGGTATAATAATGCTTTCCCATGGAATGTTGATTTG
The DNA here is from genome assembly GCA_905236865.1 of Candidatus Rifleibacteriota bacterium. GTDB lineage: Bacteria > Muiribacteriota > Ozemobacteria > Ozemobacterales > Ozemobacteraceae > RUG334. The sequence continues at coordinate 23,828 of CAJOQX010000408.1, read as the reverse complement.
TGAGCTTTCTTGTATTTATCCGCAGTCTGGCGGTGTTTATGTTTTTCCTAGAAAAGCTTTTGAGGGTGAAAAAGGTCGATTTTTAGCTTGGCTTTCTTGTTGGGGAAGTATGGTAACAAACGTTATAGCTATTGCTTTTGCCGCTATATACGTAGGAACATACCTTAGTGTAGCTTTTAAGTGGGCTGCTAATTGGCAGATTCCTCTCGCTATAGCTTCAATAGAGATTTGTTTAATTTTTAATATAATTAAATTCAAAACTGCTGGAAAACTCAACAACATAATTGTTGGATTCTTGCTTTCGACAATACTTGTTTATATAGTTGCCTGTTTTTTATCAGGCAACTATAACATAAACTACTTTTTCCCTTTTTTTACACAGGGGATAAAAGGCTATAGTGGCTTCATAACGTCTATACCTATTGCTATAATTGGGTATAGCAGTATTAATGCAATGGCATTTATGGTTTCTGATGTGAAAAGCCCCGAAAAGACTATTTCTAAAGCAATGTTTATATCTATTTCCGTAGTTATAGCAATTTATTTTCTTGTTATAAGTGCTACTCTTGGACTTATTACAGCCGATTACCTTGTCAAGAACGAGGAAATGAGATTTATACCTCTTTTTGCAGCTTGTTTTACTAAAATACAAAATATTCCATGGCTCGTTGATGTAGTTAGCATAGCATCTGTAATTGCTTTAATGACTACGATGAATGTTTGCGTATCTCTTAATTCAAGAACTTTACAAGCTTCAAGCCTAGACTTAATGCTTCCAAAAGTTTTTGGCGATAATAATTCAAATGGCGTTCCTGCTTTTGCTGCTACGGTTACTTGTTTGTTAGCTATGAATGTTGCTTTATTCCCAAAAATCACACTTCAGATTGTTAATTTTGGAGCTATATTTAATCTTTTCACTATTATTATTACTTTATTATCCTTAATTATTGCTAGACGTAAGGTTAGAGGCAAAACTATAGCTTTTAAAACTCCTTATGGTGGAATATTAGTTTATATTATATTGATTATTTTAATTTTATGTAATATTTCATCAATTATATTAGGTGGAAAAAACTTAATATTATTTACTCTTGCATTATGGGGTGTAGGCATATTAATATATTTTTCACGTGGATTATGGAATAAAAGATTACAGAAAGGTCACGACAATGATTCTTGCAATTGATATTGGCAACACAAGTGCTAAATATGCTGTAATAAATGATAATTGTGAAATTCTTCTCTTTGAGCGTTTAAAAGATTGTTGGAAAAAGGCTTTTGATAGCATATTCAAGAAAGGTTACGAAATTAACTCTATTTATGTCAGTAATGTTGCAGGATTACAACCTGAATTGGAAGACGTAATACATTCTTCAAACATAAAAGCAGATTGGCTTTCTTGGGATAGTCCAATAGGGAAAAAATGGCTTAAAAATATTCCTGAAGGTTATGGAGCAGACCGTTTGGCTGCCGATATTGGTGCAATAGCAGCTTGTCCTAACAGTCCTTTGCTGGTTGTAGATGCTGGAACCTGTATAACTTATGATGTTATAGATTCAAAACATACCATCTTAGGTGGGAGTATTACGCCTGGTATTGCATTACGCCTTAGAGCTATGCACGAACATACTGCTGCTTTGCCTTTGTATGAACCAGAAGGGTTTTCACCAATCATAGGTACAGATATTGAAGGGGCATTAAGAGGCGGATGTGCGAATGGGGTGCGTTGGGAAATCGAAGGTTATGCACGAGAAATGCTTAACCAATTACCAGGTATAAAACTCTATTATACTGGTGGAGTTCCATTAGTATTTACACCAGAAATAGAAAAATTTGCTGTGCACGATCCATATTTGGTTTTACGAGGTTTATGGCACGCTTTTCATAATTGAAAATTAGCAGTTTTAGGAGTAAATATCAAAATTTTAAAAATATATAACGATGTGAACCTTGTTCTTAGGATTATTTTTGGTTTATTATTTGGTGCAGTTCTAGGATCATTTTTTAAAAATCTTCATTTCATATCTTTGCTGGGAGATCTTTTTGTTGAAGCTTTAAAAGGTATTGCTCCTATATTGGTATTTACTCTTATTATTGCTTCTTTAACTAGAAAAAAAGAAAAACTCGATAGCCGATTTGGGTTAGTCGTTTCTCTTTTTATGATAAGTACTTTTCTTGCCTCAACTATTGCTGTATGTGGGAGCTATCTATTTCCACAAGGATTAATAAAGACTGATAAACTTTGCTCTGTTATTCCGCCTTCAGGAGTCGGAGAAGTTCTGGAAAAACTGCTCGTATTTATGGTTATAAATCCAATAAAAGCTATAGAACAGGGGCATTACATAGGTATTCTATTTTGGGCTTTGATTTTGGGATTAGCTGCTAAAGATATAATAAAAGATTCTACAAAATCAATGTTTGAAGATTTTTCAAATATTATAAGTAAAGTCGTACAATGGATAATTGATTTAGCACCATTTGGAATAATGGGTATTGTATACACAAGTGTATCAAAAAATGGCCTGACTATTTTTGCAAAATACGGTATGTTACTTTTTTTACTTGTAGGCTGTATGTTGTTTGTAACTTTTGTTATCAATCCTATACTTGTCGCTATAGTTCTTAGAAAAAATCCATATCCGCTATTATTGATATGTTTAAGAGAATCTGGAATCACAGCTTTTTTTACCAGAAGTTCTGCTGCAAATATACCTGTTAATATGGAATTAAGTAGGAGACTTGGGTTAGACAAAGAAAACTATGCTGTTTCTATCCCATTAGGAGCTACTATAAACATGGCTGGGGCGGCTGTGACTATTGCGGTTATGGCTTATGCTACTGCTTATACAAATGGTATTACTGTTGATTTTACATCTGCTTTAGTTCTTATTTTAATTTCATTTATGGGAGCTTGTGGAACATCTGGAATAGCCGATGGTTCACTTATGCTAATCCCGATGGCTTGTGCAGTGTTTGGTATTAATCAAGATATTTCTATGAATACCGTAGCAATAGGTTTTGTCATTGGTGTAATTCAAGATTCTTTTGAAACAGCTTTGAATTCATCAAGTGATGTTTTATTTGCCGCTACAGCCGAATACTACAAATGGAAAAAGGAAGGTAGGGAGCTTCCAACATTCTTAGGTGGAACAACCAAATTAGATATATAATGCGTTTAGCATTGTTCCGACAGCTTAAACTTAATATTTCTGAATATCAAGCAAATTCATTATAGGGAAACGACAATTGATTTATTTAGTAATGTTTTTTATGCTTGCTTTTATGCAAACTCTTGGATTATTTACTTTTTTTAGAGGAATTTATCTCTATGAAGTTTCTGCTTATATCAAAGTTTTCTTAGCAATAATTATTGAATTTGGTGTTTTTAATCTTACTCTAATGCTGATTTTCTGCAAATATTTTCCAACTTGGTTGTGTGTTGTTTTGGGCTTTTCAGGAATTAGTCTTATTTATCTTGCAATATCTACGGCTGTAATGGAATTTTTGAGAATTTGCAAATTTAACAATGAAAAAATATATTATTTTTTTGCAATTTTAAGTATTATTCTTGCTCTAACAGCTTATTGCCGTTCTATAAGCCAGCCAGACATTAAAAATATTGTGATAACATCTAATAAACTGAAAAAAGACAGTAAAATTGTTCAACTTTCAGACTTACATACTGGTCCTGTTTTAAAAAGAGGCTGGATAGAAAAAATAGTTGAAAAAGTCAATGAAATTAATCCTGACTTAATTGTTATAACTGGTGATTCTGTTGATAGTTTCGTGCAAAATGGTCTTGATAATTTAAAACCATTTAACAGCTTTAAATCGCCTGTTTATATGGTTTTGGGCAATCATGAATATTACTGTAATGCTCCAGAATGGATAAAAGTTTTTAAACAAATGGGCATTAAAATTTTAATGAACAACCATATTGTAATAGATGATAATTATGCACTTGGCGGTGCAGATTGGGTGCATAATTATAAAGACGATTCACAACATTTAATCGCAAAAACATTCACCGATGTGCCTAAAAATATGCCAAAAGTTTTATTGTCTCATTATCCAAAAAGTTTTGCTGAAGCTAAATCAGAAGAAGTTCTACTGCAACTATCGGGGCACACCCACGGTGGTATGACTTTTCCTGCAAATATATTTGTATCAATGGCTAACGGTGGTTATTTAAGAGGTTTATATAAAGAATTAAATTCAAAAGGGGAATATTCTTATTTGTATGTTAACGATGGAACAGGACTTTGGCCAGGTATGCCAGCTAGACTAGGAACCACAAATGAAATTACCCTTATTAATCTGAAAAAAGATAATAATTGATAGTTTTATTAGATTTAGAGTTAATCAATTTGCTACATTTTGAAGATGAAATAAAATCATATAAATCTTATTAAGAATTTGTTATGACGTTTATCTTACCCTCACTGATTTTGTATCCATTGCTTTAAATCATCTTGGAAATCACTATAACTATCACCAGTAGTTTCTTTGATTGCTTCTGATACAGAATATCCTTTCCCTAAAGTTGATAACAAAGTATCAAAACCTGATTCTCCATAGGTTTCTCCAATATATCTAATAGCAAGCCAAGAAGCAATATAAGCTCTGTGAACGTCTTTTCTTTCTTTGCTTCGCATATAGTTTGGAATTTGCTCTAGTGGAATATAAAGACCATTTTCTTTAAAGTCGTTTTCATAAATACCCACAAAATCTGATCTTAAATTTTCTTCAGAACCATACATTGTTCTAAATTCTTGATATTGTGCCAAACCTTCATGTATCCACAAAGGAGCTCTATTGTTTGTTTTTAAATTTATCATAGTATGAGTAAATTCATGAGCGAGCACGCCTTTAACATATTCTTCACTTTTATAACCAGTTTTCAAAGGAACTCTAATTTGATTTTCTAATGCTGAAGCAGCTGACCAATTATAATTTTGATTATAATAGTCTTCTGTTAGAAAGAAAACCACGTTGAATTTTCTATCACCTGGATCGCAATTGATTAATTGGGAAACTTCATCATAAATTTCATTTAAAGAATCGAAAGCCATTTTACTTAAATCATCTTCTGAATTTCCAGCAAAAGTAATAATAAAATGCTGATCTTCATCTTTTGAAGAATCACTTGTTGAAGCTAATGCTTCTTTTGCTTCTCTTATTTGGGCTTCAAGAAATTTTATTCTTTCTTTATCTTTTGCAAACTCCAAAGCTTTTTCATAATAATTGATTGCTTCTTCGAAATCATTTAGCTTATGTGCACACAAACCAGCATTCATTAAGAAGTAATCATCATTAGGACTTTTGGCTAAGTATTCTTCTATGTATTTTAAAGCTTTTTCAAAATATAGTGTTTTAACATAAGCGAGACCACAAAGCCCCATAATATCAGCATCTTCTGGATTAGAATTAAGAGCTGATTCATAATGTTTTATACAATCTTCAAAGTTTTGTTTTAAAAATAGCAAATCGCCCCACAAAGATTCTACGTAATAATTATCTGGAAGAAGTTCAGAAGCCTCGATAAGCAAACCTTCAAATTCTTCATAAGGTTTATTTTTATCGAATAAAGCTTTCTTTAACAAAAATGCTGCTAAATCTTTTTTTGATTCTTCTGAATAATCTGATTCTTCAACTTTTATTCTTAAATTACTTATAATTGAATTTAGTGTGTTATCATCGTTTGCATTTTTTAACGAATCTAATAATTCTGAATCAGCAGGCAAAAGAGTTTGACGGAATAACGTTAGTTCTTGAGCTTGAACTATAGAAAAACTAAGAACAATATAAATAAAGGAAAACAAAAAATATTTTGAGTTCATAATTCCTCTAATAACTATTTTATAGCTAATTTTCAAGATTATTTACAGAACATAAATATTATAACAGATTATAATAGAATAGGAAATAAGGAAGAAAAAATAACTTTCATTTTTGAAATGACGAATTTAAATATACATATTTTTGTTATTTCATTACCTTATTAAAAATTTCCAACAACAATATTTTTTGGTTTTTCACCTAGAAGAACAGCGGTTATATCTTCGGCGTTCATTATTGACATTCTTGCTCTGGTTGCCGTATTGGCACTAGAAATATGAGGTGCGACAACTATGTTGTCTAGTTCTAACAAAGGATTGTCTTTGGGAGTTGGTTCTGTATAAAAAACATCTAATGCAGCACCAGCTATTTGGTGATTCTTTAAAGCTTCATAAAGAGCTTTTTCTTCTATAACAGGTCCTCTTGCGTTACTGATTAAATAAGCTGTTTTCTTCATTAAAGCCAATTTTTCTGCATTTATGAGCGAGCGAGTTTGGTCATTTAAAGGAACGTGAATACTTACAAAGTCAGATTCTTTCAATAGAGTGTCTAAATCAACTCTTTTTGCACCACATTCTTTTTCAAATTCAGGTTTAGCTGAACGGTTGAAATATAATATATTCATATCAAAGCCACGCCCACGTTTAGCCATTGCTTGACCTATTCTTCCTGCACCGATAATGCCTAGAGTAGTTCCTCTTAATGGAGCTCCCAACATCATGCTAGGATGCCAGGCAACTTCCCATTTTCCTGCTCTGACATATTTGTCTGCTTCTACAACTCTTCTAGCAATAGCAAGCATTTGAGCAAAAGAAAAATCAGCCGAAGCATCTGTTAAAACGTCAGGAGTGTTTGTAACGTATATTCCACGTTCTTTAGCTGTTTTTAAATCAATGTTGTCATACCCTACGGCTAATTGAGCTATTATTTTAAGTTTTGGAGCTGCATTTATCACTTCTGCATCAATTTTGTCTGATAGCATAGTCAAGATTGCATCTGCATCTTTTATTCTTGTTTTTATTATTTTTTTGGATGGCGGAGCGTATTCAGTCCAAACATCTACATCAAAATTTTTACGTAATATTTCAAGACCTTCTGGTAATATTTCTCTAGTAACAAAAACTTTTTTTCTGTTATTCATTGTCTTACATTTCCCTTAATTATCTTTTTGTAAAAGAACTTATTATATATTTTAACAGAAAAATGAATAATGTTTAACTTTTTTATAAAAAAATACTAAAGTTTGAAGAGAAAAGTGCCGATATTTATAGAAGATTAGGATAATTGGGTTTATTCTGTCTTTTAGGTCTTAGCCTTTACACAAAAGGTTAAATAATATAAAATTAAAATAAGGTAACAATTGGGCATAATATGAAAAAGAGGCAAAACATGAAGCAATCACGCCAGGTATTATTGATTGTTGTAATTCTTCTAGCTATTTTAGAAACTACTTTTGTAGGTTGTGGAGGAAGCGGTAGTAGCGGAGGAGGAGAATCAAGCTATCAAAAGGCGAATACAGAAGCTTCAAAGCCAAAATACAATGAAGTTACCGTTAGTTCTACAGGTAGTCTTTATCTAAGATCTTCATCTGGCAAATCTTCGATAAAAATTACCGCTGATGATGGGACTGTTTCTAGCGATGCCAATGTTACTTTAATTGAAAGAGCTTTAACGGCTAATGAAAATAAATTATTTGGGAATAATTGCTCCAATGTATATAGGTTAGTTGCGGTTTCTGAAAGCAATTCAGGTTTGCTATCTTCAAAAACCAATATAGAACAGGCAAATAAGCCTATGACTATCGAAATATCCAATTCATTTCCACAAGATATTTCAGATTTTTATTTGGGAACAAGAAGGTCTGAAGACTCTGACTGGCAATACACTAAATTACAGCAAACAGGTTTGGCAAATTATTCAAATATTAGTTCTAATTCAAGAGCAAGTATTCATAATTCTATAAGAGCAGTAGCTTCTATTAGCTATACTTTTACAATTAACACTACTACTTTTGGAGATGAAATAGCTGTATTTGGTGATTCTGTTGCTAGTTCTTCGTTAGAATCGGTTAATACAATTACAAACATGGATTATTCAACCGATTTACCTTACCTAGATTTAAAATATGATGCAAACGGAGATTATGTTTATAATACTGATTTAGTTATAAATACTTGTATGACAGCCGAAAAATCAGCTTCCATCTTTTCAGGTGCGACAGTACAGACACAAATAAGCTTTAATACTGCTTATGGAACAGAGATAGAAAATCTCGTTGTAGTAGGCAAAACTACACAATATGCAACCCAAGATGTTACTGATGCTGGTGGTGGTCTATATACTCACACTATTTATTTCGATGATTATTTACCGCCAGAGATTAAAGGGCTGTTAGCCACATATTCTTTCACTCTGAAAACGAGAAATCATCAATTAAACCAGATTCCAGCAACATTTACTTTTAAATCTATAATTATAGATAAATCTATTCCTATAGCTTTTGCTTCGGAAGATACTCAAGAAAGAGAACTGGTTCTTTCTTATTTAAGTTCGTTATCACCTGTTGATATTGTTGAGCCAATAAGTTGTGGTGCTAGTTTGTCTATGAAATATATAGCTCACGATATTGCCTCTGTAACAGTAAGCTATACCTACCCAGGAGTCGATGCGGTTCTTTCAATGCCTGGGATAATTGATGTTGATGATGAAAACAAAACAATAAGTTTTCTACCTGCTAGAATATGGCCTCCAAATACTTATATATCAGCTACCGCTACTGCATTTTGTTGTGTAGACCACGGTGCAAACGGAGTTAGAAAAACATTTTTCTCTTTTGTAACTGAAGAAGCCTCAGATACTCCTATCGTTATTGGTTCAGATACTTTTGACCCAGCTTCTATAACTATGATTGTTCCAAATCCAAGAACAAATGTAGCAACTATATCAACTATTGTATTGAAATTTTCAGAAGATATTGACTGGGATGTTGATTCATACAAAGATTATATTTCGTTAAGTTCAGACTCTATTCAGCTTTTAATAGCAACTCCGACTTTCGATCCTGTCGAAAGAACTCTAACTTTTTATGCAATGGATAATCTTTGCTACAATTCTAGATATACAGTTCGTTTTAACAGTTTAACAGACCAAACAAATCTTAAATATATTAAAGATGCAATATTTACATTTTCAACCGAAGATGGAGAGCATGCACAAGCTTCAATTACACCTACTGATGATAGTATCGTTGATGGAATATACGTTCCTTATCCTACATTCATTGTAGATTTTGGAACGGATATTTCTAAGAGTAACTATATTAATGAAAATTTGATTGCAAAAGCTTTTAACGATTTAAAAGTCTATCGAAATGGCTTACAAGTTTATTCTGATAAAATTGCAAAGAACTGGATTGAACCATATAGAAGAATGCAGATTAAGTTTATTGAACCTATTATATCAAGTTCAACTTATAAAATAGTTATGGGAAATACTATCAGAGATTATCAAAATCTTATTGTTGACCCATTCCCACCATTTTATTTTGTTGCTTTACCAGAAATAAGTTCTAAATTAGTAACTCCAGCATCTCCAATTGATGCCCCAATAGACACTTTGTTACAGATAGAGTTTGAAAGTGATATTTATTGGGTTTCTAGCTATAGTTCAAAGATTTACTTCTATCAAGATAAAGCTTTAACTCCTATTGCTTCCTATACTTATGAACCAAGTAATTTTACTTTAACAATGGTTCCAAAAGAGCCATTATTATACAATGCTAGTTATACTATATTGTTACTTTCTGGTTTAAGAAACGGTCATACTCTACAATATATCGCTAGTAATGCATATTATTTTGAAACTTGTGACGGTCCTCATTACAATGCTACAGTTAGCTTGGCTAGCGGAAGCCTTTATAACGGAAAATCTATTACTAATCCGACAATTATGGTTGATTTTGGTGCAACAGTAATGAATTATAATGCTGCAAAAACAGCAGTAAGACTAAAAAGAAAAGGAGTAGAAATAGGGGCAACAGCATCTGAAACTTGGACAGATTCTTTTAGTAAGTTATATTTAACATATTCTCTTGTTCCAGAAGCTACTTACACAATTACGCTTGACCCTGGTCTTAGAACTACAGCAGGCAACTATATAGACCCATTTGAAACTTTTACTTTTAATACTGTCGATAATATCTCATCTAAAATTATTTCACCAGAAAACGATATAGGAGTTGCAACAAGCACTAAGATTGTTTTCCAATTTTCTGATGATATTGCTTGGACTGGTTCTACTGTAGATAAAGGTTATTTTAGTTTGTATAGAGGCTATACGAATGTTTCACCTGAAATAGACAAATTTGTTTATGCTTCTAACACACATCAGCTTACAATAATTCCAAAATACTTATATTACAATGCTTCTTATACTATAGCTCTTGTAAAAGGTTTGGAAAATAAACGTACAGGTCAACAGGTTGCTTCTATAAGTTTCTATTTTGAAACAGAAAATGGCGAACAGGCTCTTGCAACAGCTCAACTTACTCCAGAATCTGTGTTAGATGGTAAGGCTATTATTAATCCTACTATCACTGTAGATTTTAAGAAACCCGTTATGAGCTATACTGAAGCTCAAGAAAATATTGGGCTTTGGTTGGGCAATACATTGATGAAGAGTTTTACACGAAAATGGTCTAAAGATAAATCTAAAGTCGATTTTGTGTTCTCTTCTACTGCTTTACTGCCAGATACAACTTATACTCTTAAAATGAAAGGACTAACATTAGATTATGAAGGTGTTCCAATAACTCCTTTTGCTGATTATACATTCACAACAGTTGGAGATATTATAGCAAGCATGACAACACCTAATCCTACTACTAATGTAGCTACAACAACAGAAATCGTAGTTAATTTTTCCAACGATATAGATTGGACACAAAGTGAAGATTCTGAAAAAATAGTATTAAGATTAGAAGGGCAAGAAATACCTATAAAGAAATATTACTATGATAACAAAAATCTTACACTTACACCTAGAATCCCATTGATACTTAATGCTACATATTATTTGTGGATTAACGAAGGTTTGAAAAATTCTTCTACTGGTCAAAAAGTAGCAACAACAACATTTAGTTTTTCCACTATTGAAGGAAATCACTCTAAAGCAAGTATTTCTATAGATAGAGATTCTATCATTGATGATAGAGTTATTCCTAGCCCAATACTTTATGTAAATTTTGGTAAAGACATATTGAATATACATCAGTCGAAAGCTTTAGAAGGAATTAAAGTTTATCAAGATAGAACCGAAATAAAAGATATTAAAAAGACATGGATGAAGCCATATAATCAGATTAGAATAATCTTTAATTCAAAACTAGCACCAGATACAGAATATTGGGTTCACATGGAAGAGTCTGTCAGAGATGTTGACGGAGCTTTTATAGATCCTTTTGATGATTTGACATTTAAAACAGAAGATAAAATTGATTTTGATTTGACTTCACCAGCCGATAAAGTGAATGTTGCGACAAATACTCCAATTATTTTTACGTTTAATAAACATATTGATTGGGGAGCAGGTTATAAAGTTCTGTTTACTTTGAGAATAGGTGATGCTGTATTAGGTATAAAGAGTTTTACATATAATTCTAACAATGAAACACTTACATTAGTTCCTGAAAATGAGTTGCTTTACAATACTACCTATACTATTGATGTAAAAGCTGGTATGAAGAACAATACTACCAAACAGGAAACTCAAGCAAAGAGCTTTACTTTTAAAACAGTTGACGGAACACTTTCTAAAGCTGTTTTGATTGTTCCAGAATCTTGTAAGATTGATGATATGATTATTGTTGATCCTACTTTTATTGTTGACTTTGGAAGAACCGTTCTTGATGCTACAAAAGCAGCTAATTCCGTAGAAATATATAAAGGAACTTCAAAAGTTACAAAATTAAGTAAAACTTGGCTTGCAAATAAACGTCAGCTTCAAATCCAGTGTGCTTCTGGCACAACTCTTGATTCTGACAAAGAATACGTTATTAGAATGAGTAATAGTGTTCAGGATTACGAAGGGAATTATATCAACCCTTTTGATGAATATCTTTTCACGACAACTCCAAACGGCTCTGGCACAAAATTAAGCCCTTTTTTGATTTATACAGCTGCACAGCTTGATAATGTAAGAAAAAAACCTCAATGCTGGTATAGATTAAAAAGAGACATAGATATTGCTACAACTACATATAAATCTAGTTATAACGATAAAGAAAATGGTTGGTTCCCTATAGGTACAGTAAACACTAGATTTACAGGTGGTTTTGATGGCGATGGTCATAGAATTAGTGGTTTAAGTATAAATAGACCTATGACTGATTCTGTTGGTCTTTTTGGACAAGTTGAAGGAGCTGAAATTAAGAATTTATACGTTGAAAACGGTATTGTAATAGGTGATGATTCAGTTGGAAGTATTATTGGTTATGCTTATAATAGCACTCTTACATACTGTTGCAATGAGAATATTACTGTTAAAGGTAATTCTCATGTTGGTGGTTTGTTTGGGGAAATATATTCTTCAACAGCAACCAGACTGCGAAATAGTGGCGATGTTTACGCTTTAAGTGGTAGAGCAGGGGGTATCGTAGGTTGGAATAACATTCAGTCTTCTGTCGTAGCATGTTGGAACACTGGAGCTATAACAGGCGAAACAGAACATATTGCAGGTATAGCTGGTTATAACAACGCTCTTGTAGATAACTGTTACAACACTGGTGCTATTACAGGATATCAGTATATTGGCGGAATTGTTGGCAGTAATAATAATCCATCAGCTAAAGTCAGATGGTGTCTTGCTGTTGGTAATATTTTACCTGTAAACTTCTCTACTGCTTATTCTAGAGGTATTGCAGGTTACAATGAAAGTGCAGCAACCATAGAAAGTTGTGCTATTTGCAGTCAGACTTATATTAACGGAGTTGCTTGTACTGACGTTGCACAAATTGTTTGGAATTTTTATGAAGGTACTCATGAAAATAATAATAACTTTTTCACTTCAGTTAGTGATTTGAATCAAGGTCTTTCTAATAATGGCATTTGGAATAATAGTGAATGTTTTAGTGGAACTTATTGGAGATTAAGACCAAATGATGTTCCGACAATGGTATCTATTCCGTAAGGTATTTGGAGTTGTAAATGAAGGAAGATTTTTTTATTATATTGATTATTGGCTCTCTAATGCTGATTGCTGTGTTAATTTTTGTTTTAGAACGGATCAAAAGAAAAAAAATAATGGAGTATTGTGAAAAACACAGATTTATGTATGATCGATCTCCAGCTTCTATGATAGGAACTTCTGATGCTTATGATGTATTAATGAAAGGTGAAAGAAGTTATTACTCTGATGGAATGTTTGGTAAACGTGGAGATATTGAAATAAATATAGTTGATTTTGAATGTGTATCTGGTCATGGAAAGCATAGATCGCATTGGTCTTATACCCTTTGTCAATTATATAAACCTAATGTTTATTTTCCTGTTTTCTTTATTAGAGATGAAAATGCTATACTTGACACATTAGGGTCTATGCTTGGCGGACAGGATATTGATTTTGATGAAGATAAAGTTTTTTCTAGAAAATTTGTATTACAAGGTCTTTATGAGGAAGAAATAAGAAAATTTTTTAACTCTAAAGTTAGAAATGCTTTTACTAAATTTCATAAATATGGTTATTGTTATGAAAGCAAAGGCAATTGTTTCCTTTTGTATATAAGCGGTTGTGCAAGTTTAGAAAAAAGATTAGAGATGATGGAAAGTGCTTTGAAGATATATAAAGATATATCAAACACTGGCTATACACCAGAATTTTCTAATGATATACCTCGAAACCCAAAATACTATGGTTAATAAAAATGCCTCCTTTCGTAGGCTGTCTAAAAACTAAGAATTTGTTAAAAATTCAATGTATGGAGTAATGTCCTCGCCCCCTTTTGTATAACCGCCAAGGATGGCGGTATGCAAGCGAGTGACAGGAGGTCAGCGAGTCGCAAAGGGGGACTAAGGGGGATTTTAAAATAATTAGGCAAAACTAATTTTAGAGTAAAAAGCTAGTTTTTAGACAGCCTCTTCGGAGGCTTAAAAGTGCAAACCTAATAAACGAAAACAAACCATTCTTTACAATAAGCTGATAAAAATGAATTTATCAGCTTAATTTCACAGAAGCTGTCTCATGTGTGAGTCTATATTTGCTTTGTATCTCAAATAAGACTTTAAAGACTGTGAAACAATCTGAATACTTCTTTTCATTTTATCGGGTGATACAACCAAAGCAATTCTGATTTCGTTTTTGCCAAGTTTTGGGTCTAGATAAAAATTCTTTGCTGGAGTTAAAGCAACTGTTTCACCGCCCATATTAAAATGTTCAAGCGTATAATGACAAAACTCGTTTACATCTTCCAATTGAGGAAATTTTATCATCACATAGAAAGCACCTTTAGGTCTAGAAACAATACATTTTGGTAAATATTTATGTATTGCATCCATTGTCGCTTCAAGTCTATCTCTATAGATACTTCTAAATTCTTCTAAATACTCAGGTCTCCACATGACAGCATCATAACAGTTAGCGACTCCATATTGCATAATATCTGAAATACAGGCAACCGTATGAGCATTAACAAGAGCGATTGTATTGACTATAGGTTGTAATGAAATTACAAAACCGATTCTTACTCCGCAAAGAGAAAAAGTTTTACTTGCAGAATCAACAACAATCATTCTGTTGATTAGTTTTTCATTTAATTCATCATCTTGTAAGTCCACTTGCAGGACACTGACTGCTTCTTCATCGCCTAAGATCATTTCACGATAAACTTCATCACTAATAAGATAAATATCGTGTTTGACACAAATTCTAGCAAGACGTTCTAGTTCTTCATAACTCATAATTCTTCCTGATGGATTATTCGGAGTATTGATAAGAATTGCTCTAGTTTTATCTGTAATATAGCTTTCTATAAATTCATCTTCGGGTATTGCAAAATTATTTTCTGCTTCTGTAGGAATAGATCTTAATACACCACCAGCTATAGCTAAAAATCCTTGATAAGGAGAAAAGAATGGGTCAAAAGTTATAACTTCATCACCAGGATTACAAATTGTTAAGAATATATTACTTAAGCAGTGAGAGGCACCTGCACATACGAGTATGTTTTCTGTATCTATTACAAGATGGTCAACGCCACGTCTATCAAAATAGTTATTTAAATAACGGGCATAAGTTTCTCTTAAATATGTTTCGCCATTGTATGGAGAATAATTAATTTGCCTCGACTCAGCTTTTTTTGCTATTCCTTCTACAAATTCTGGTATACAAGGAATATCGGGCTGACCTATATTCAATTCATAGACAGTTTTCCCTTGTGCTAACAATTCTTTTGCTATTGCCATCATTTGACGAATGGAACTAGGCTTTAAAAACTTTGATCTTTCTGCATATTTTGGTTCAAACATATTTCTTTTCCCCCTTGATTATAATTAATTTTAAAATATTTTATCTTTTCATTCAAGTTTAATTTAAATATAAAAAAAGCGAAAAACTAAATGTTTTTCGCTTTTTTTATGACTTTATGCAGTAAAAAGCTTAACCTTTTTGGCTTGGTTCATTATTTGTTATTTCAAATCTTTTTAATACAGCTTTTTCGTCAGGATTATCTTGACTAGCATAAATTGCTATAATAGAGCCATCGCTAGCTAATTTGCAATATCTCATAATGAAATCTAGAGAGCAAGATGGAATTGCTTTTGAGGCAACAATTTCTTTGTTTTTATCAACGGCATAAACTGTTGTTTCAACATCTAGTTCGCCCATAGAAGTGCTTACAAGGTAAAAATCTAATTTTCTGTTTGAATTATACCCTAAATATTCTATTGATGTGGCTTGATTTTGTTGTGTTGGAGCAACCCATTTTTCCTTATTGTTTTCATCAAACACTTTATTTGGAAAAATAGTAGTTCCGTCTGGATTAACTTTAGGCTGTTCCATTATAACAGGCTTACCATTATTGTCTAATATCAATTCTGAAAATTTTGGTTGTAAACATAAATTACCGCTATTATCAATCTTGAAAGTTCTAAATTCAAAATCTTTTAGACTCCAGCCATTTTTTGTTTTTGAAATAGTCATCGGATTTAACGGCTTGTTGTCATAAGAAAGCTTTATTGTTTTTAATTCTTTTGGATTATTTAAATCCAAAACAAAAATAGAAGAATAACTATAAGCACAGAAATAAGCTGATTTTGTATCTACGACCATATCGCAAAAATAATCATTTTCTGATTTGATTTCTTTTTTTAAAGGAACTATTATTTCTGTTTGTGTGCCATCAGAATCTATACGTATTAATTTTTTATCTCTAGTAAGGACATAAACATAGCCGTCAGGAGAGCTAGATATAGCCTTACAAACTCCGTTGATATTTATTCCTGTTTCATTTAGTGCATTATTTGAATTTCCAGCAAATAATGAGTTAGAAGAGAACATAATTCCTATTAGAGCTGTCAATAATAATTTTTTCATCTATCTACTCCAATTAATACAAATATTATTTTTTTAAATTAACAAAAAAATAATTGAATTTCAAATAAATCTTCTTAGAAGATTATTGAAATTCAATCATTAAAACTTTTCAAAGAGAATTAAATATTCTTATTATTCGCAGGTCATAGCGGACATTGGAGAATTGGATTTGCTCCACCATGAAGCAAATTCACTCCAACTCATTGTTCTTTCGATAACGCTCTTACCAGGGTCATTAATAATAACATTACCGTTGCTATCCATTCCTTTTAAAACAACATAGTGATGATTAACGTGGCAAATCATTGGTTTGCCTTCTTTTAAAGTCTGTCGACAAAAATCTTGTGTACAACTGTAGTGCCATTTTGCGTTATTCATACCATATTTTTTTGCGGCCTTTACTAAACCATCATGACCAGTTCCATTTGCTTTTGTACAACCACTAACATTATATAAATCTGTTACCAGAACTTTTGGATCACCTTTTCCGTAGAAACCGAGAACCATAGAAAGCGAAGTTGGTCCGCAAGCAGAACCTGGAGCGGGAACGTTAGCTGTCATCTGATAGTTTTTAGGAACATCTAATAAAACTTTATCGTTAGTTACACTAACATTTCCTTTTTTACCATCGGAATTATTGTTGTTATCATCTTCGAAAGTGATATTATAATCGCCTGGATCTGTAAAAGTTAGTTTTGCGCCATCATTAGAAGCTTTAACACCTTCTTCGAGTGACAAAGAACCACCGCTTCTAGTATCTGCTGGATAATAAGGGGCTTCACCAGAAGCTGATTGCATAGATGTAGTAATATAATTTTTATGCATATAACCTTGTTGACCATTTACTTCAACAAGATAAAACTCACCAGATTCACCAAGAACTTTTACGCTTGTTCCACTTGAAAATTTGCCAATAACATCACCCCAAGGCCAGCTTCTCAATCTTAAATTACTGTCGCCAACACCAGCTATAGTTCCTTCAATAGGATAACCATCATCTTTATTATCTTCTTTAATACCGCAAATTTTTGCAGTTTCAATGTCTTCTATTTTTATTGTCGATTTTTCTTCTTTTACTTCAATATCGTTTTCTTCGCTGAATGGATCAGCAGTTGCTTTAGAATTGTCCGCATACAAATAAGAAGAAAAAACTAAAAACGTCATTGCCGATAATAACAAAAATATTTTTCTCATAATGTACCTCATTTTCTTTTATAACTATATTACCAAATTTCTTAAAAAAAGTTTACACTCAATATAAACTTTTTTTGCAAAGTTTGGTTATTGTGCCTCGACATTGAGCCAAAATGACTCAGAATGAGAGTTAAATTCAGGAGCATACATACACATTATTTCAGCAATTCCTGTCTGATATTGCCCTGCTAGTTGAACACGAACTTCATACTCAAAAATATAAGTTCCTTTTCTCATTCTATCAAAATAGAAGTTTGTAGAACAATCTTTTATTGCTTCGTAATAACTTAAACTATCTTGTCTTTTGTATTTAGAAATTACATTTACAGGTTCCATACCGCTACCACGTGAATCTTTCAGGTGAACAAATTCTAAATTACGGTCCGTTTCAAGTTCTATACGAACAACAACCAAATCACCGACTCTAACCTTTCCATCTTTTATTTGCGATAAGACAGGTCCTTTTTCGGTATTTTTCTTAATAAAAAGAGTCTTTTTAAGTTTAAGATTGTTTTCAAAAGGAGTTATTTTTGATGTGTCTTCAATGTATTGCCAATGAAGAGCTCCCCAAGCTACGCCTTTATCTTCTTTTACAACCTTTACATTACCCATTTCAGGTTTAATATCATCACCAGAATAAATTTTTTGATAGTAACCAGTACCAGCTTCAACTTTTTCTGGCTTAACTTCTTTTTCTGCCAAATATACTTTTACTAATTTATCAGAAGCTAATAAATTTGTTCCTCTCAAAATTATAGCATAAATAGCATCAGCAGTAGATTTTGTAGTTTTCCAACGAGAAGTTTGTTTTTGCTTCAACATCCAAATTTTACATTCTTCGACAGCTTTCTCATCGTTAGTAATTTCACTAAATAACTCAATCATCATAGCTTGAGTTTCGATTTCTGCTCTATCCCATGTATAACTAAATTCTTTGTCTCGCCAGAAACGACCCATTTCTTCATCGGTAACACTATGTTCTTTAATGCTTTTTACAATATCCAAAGGCGTTTCTTTATCTCCAAAGCGCCACAAAGCTATTGCCAAATGAGCTAAGGTCATTCTTGATTTAATTTTAGGCCAATCTTCTTTGGCTTTTTTAAGGTAAAAATCAATAGCTGCTCTAAGATAATTTGGTATTTTTTTATCGTTTAAAAAGAAAGAACGCCCATAAAGATAAAAAGCAGTAATAGAATCTGTGCAAATGCTTCTTTCATAATTATTTTCTTTTATAATTAAATTATATAAGCGATAAATATAGTTATCGACATAGTTTACTGCATTAAGAGCGATAGGCAAATCTATATCTGTCCCTAAATGTCTTAAACGTCCATAACCAGTCATAATATAAAAAGTTATAAAAGGATTATCTTCACCACCAGGAAACCACGCAAAACTACCATTAGAGTTTTGTCTTTTTTTTAACTTTTTAGTTGCAAGTTCGATTTCTCTTTCTATTCTGTCTTTTTGGAAAAGAATACCGATTTTATGCTTTTGTTCGTTTTCTTTTGTAGCATCAAGAATCCATGGGGTTTCCATTAAAGTAACAGATTTTAAATGCTCATTTTTCTCCAAATTAGAAATTAATGCTGTTCCTTTATTGAATTGCTCGTCTTTAGCCCAAATGTCAAATACTCGTCTAATTTTAGGGTCAGAGTTAGCAATATGCGAAGCTAGTTTATTAGCATAAATTCTATTAAATACTTGTTCAGAACATTCGTGAGGGAATTCTATAAGATATGGAAGAGCTTGAATAGCATACCAAGCAGGATTAGATGTCATTTCAACAGTCAAAGCTTTTGGTTCTAAGGTTTTAGATTCTTTAAATTTAATAAGCTTTTCAAAACTAAAGTTTTTGGTTTCATTCCCTCTTATTGGTAATGGTAAAGATTCAGTTACCAATATTCTTGAAGATAGAATAGGCAATAAAGCTTCTTCACCATCAGAATTTCTTTTGGTAGCTCCTACCGCTCTATATTTTACAAAACCTGGTTTATAAGGAATATCCAATAACCAGCTAAAACCTCTTGATTGTTTTGCAGGAATAATGAAAGACTTTTTGTTATTTTGGTTTTTAAACTCATCATTACGGCTCTTGTCTGTAATAGCATCCAATAAATCTAGAGCTACTACTCCACTCTGCTCTTGCTCTGTAAGATTTGTTACTTTTACACTAAACTCTATTTTATCACCTTCTCTTATAAATCTAGGAGCATTAGGTTGAATCATTAATTCTTTTTGAGTTACAATTTTTTGTTGAATCAAACCGTTTTGGAGTTTTGTTCCATGAGCAAACCCCATAAACTTCCAAGTGGTTAAAGCTTCTGGCATTTGGAAATTTATGGAAACAATACCTTCGTTATTAACAGTTAGCTGTGGCATAAAGAAAGCTGTTTCATTGAAATTATTTCTTGCCTTTATCTTTGATAAATCTATTTCATTTATAATTTCTTTCTTTTCTTCTTTTTTATTATCAGAAGAACTTTCAGAATAGCTTACACTTTCGGTTTTTTGATTAACACTTAAAACTTGCATTGTTTGAATGTCTCGTTTTATAGACGGAACAGGCTTTGGAGGCTTTGGAGTATATTCATTTAATGATTTAACCATATACCTTTGAAATTCAGGAATTAAATCTCTTGGGAAACTTGGAAGAATTATCTGTGGAACGCCAAACCAACTTTTTTTATATTTATAAATGCAATTATTTAATTTAGTAAATTTATTTGAAAAGACATTATTTAATACAGTGTAATCACGATAAAAAACGTCTATACCATTCCAAGAGTGAGCAACAAAAGCATCTAAGCTTGCATCATACATTGAAGCAAGCATTTCTATGCTTTGCATTTCTGCATCCTCACCAGAGACTTCTATTTTCCAACTTTCTTTAGAACCAGGTTCCATTTTTGAATTAAAATGAACTAGCTTAATATTTAAATCCTTATTAGTCCAAGGAACATAGGCAAAATAAGAAGTTTCATAAAGACGGTTTTCTTTAACTTGAAAAACTCTAACGTAAAAACCGCCACGCATATCTTCATCAACAGGGAAAGATATAAATTGTTTATTTTTTGTAGAATTAATCCAATAAGATAATACTGGATTATTTTTATGACAAATTTCTATATAAGCAGGTCCAGCTTCATAACCAGTTGCCCAAAAAGCTTCTAAAGAATCACCAGGTTTTAAATTGCCACTAGTAACTTCAAATATAAAAGGAAGCTTAATTGTATTAGTTTTAGAAGTATAGGAAATCGCGATTATATTAGATTCTACTTTTACTTCTTTTCCATATTTATCTTCGCTAAAAGCTTTAATTCTATAAATACCTTCAGGAAGCTTTACAGATTTATTATATTTTCCATCTATATCGCTGGTAAATTTTTCTTCAAAAACTACCTTACTTTCTTTCATCTTGCGAATGGAAGAGTCTATATCTGTAATTTCATAATTATCATAATCATCATAATCATCATAAGCAAAACGGTCAGGTTTTTGAGGTTGTTCTAATTGATAAATAATTATTTTACCTTCTGATTGAATACCAATACCGTCATGGGTTTTACTAGTTAAAGATAAATTGAAATCTTTGTCAGCATTATACTTTTGAGGGGAATCAATAAATAATTCCATTGAAGAATAGCCAATAGAAATATCTTTACTAGCACTTCTAGTTTCGCCAGTATTATCTGTTATATCAGCTGTTATTGAGTATCTAAAAATTGGATTAGAATCAATACCTATTTTTTTATCTGGCTTAGCTTCAAATTCAATTATAAATTCACCATTTTCATTAGTTTTAGTAGTTCCGTTGCATATTTCTTGACTGTTATTGTTTCTCGGAATCCACCAGCACCAACGAGGATAACGAACAAGTCTAACAACTCTGTATTTAACTTCTGCAAAATCTATATTTGAACCAGAGTAAGCAAAAGCATGACCTTTTACTTTAACAATTTGACCTAGTTGATATTCTTCTTTTGGAGCATCTATATTTACTTTAAATTTTGGGCGTTTATATTCTTCAACTCTTATAGGATTTTCATTAATATTATTCACTTTTAAAGAATACTCTCCAGGAAGCCTATCTGTTGGAATAATAAAACTACCATTTATAGAACCATAGGAGTTTGTTTTTAACATTATGTTTTTAATTAATCTTGAATTAGCATCTTTAAATTGAACTTCACATTCATGGTCTTTTAATACTTTATATTCATTGATACTCTTATTATAATTTACTGCAATAACTTTAAAATAAACAGTTTGACCAGGTCTGTATATCGCTCTATCAGTAAAAGTAAAATATTTAATGCAAGTTTCAGGTTCATTTTCCCTACGATAATCAAAATTAACTACCCTATAAGCTTTATTATTCGAATTATCTTCACAAAAAATTAATTCATTATAATTAGATTTAAATTCTATTAAGCCATTTGAATTTGTTTTGTGAGATTGAACAAAATAACGAGAGCGATTTTTATGATCATAACGATATCTTCTAATTTTAGCTTCGCTTATTGGTTTGCCACTATATGAATCAACAACAAATATTTGACTTTTGCCATTTAAGCCTGTTCTTGCAACAAAGGCTATATCACTAATAATAATAGCATTTAGATTAATAATACTATTTTCTGAATCAAAACTTTTATCTGTAGAGCAAACTACCCAATAACCTCCTTTTTCCATTTTGGGAAATGAAATGATTTTTTCGTGATAATTGTAATCAGATTCAGGGTCTAAATTTGTTTCAAATTCATAAACAGGAGTATTATCAATTATCTCAACAGCTTTTCTTGTATCGTAATAATCTGGGTCTTCTCTATCTAAATCAATTATGTCGTTTTCTTCCCTTTTTATTATTCTAAAATATATATGATTTAAGTTTTTAAATCTGATTTTTATTTTGTTATTGTAATTTGTGATTATTTTATCAGAAGTAATAAAAATATATGGATCTTTTATATCTTGAAGCATATTTTTTGCTCTTAAAGCACCTCTAGAGTTAGGGGCTTTTTGAATAGTTCTTTCACAATAATCAACTGCTTTCACAAAGTCGTTATTTTCTTTATATTTTTGAGCTATTTCTAATAAAGCCTCTGGGGTGTATGGATTATTAGGATATTGAGAAGCCAAACATTCTAAAGCTAAAAGATATCTTTCGTTTTTTTCTTGCCCTACAGCAACTTTATTTGCCCATTTTATTCTTTCTAAATCATTGTAAACTAAAGCAGAAGTATTATTAGAAGATTTATTTAATCTTAATAACCGTTGATACAGCTTTAAAGCTTTATAATTTGAAGATTCTTTGTCTAAAGTTTCTGGATTCCAAGAAATAAAATCATCAATAGAACCAAAAACTTTTGAATCAGCATTAATTTCAAAAGCAATTTGTGGTTTAGCTGAAGTTTGGTCGTCATAGCAATAAAAATCTAAAGCATCATGAACAAAAAATTCAAAAAGATTACTTACAATTTCTTCGGGCTGATTTCCCTTTTCAATAAAGCCATAAAATTTATTTAAAGGAACTTTTGATAGCTCATCTTCATTTTCTAGAACCAAATCATATAGTTTACTAATAAAAGCGAATAATTTAGGCAAATCCCATTTCCTAAAATCTTTTATATCAGTATCTTCTGAAGTTCTAGTCCTATTAATAAACTTATATCTATTTCTAGTGTAATAAGCATAATACCATTTAGCTAAAATAATCTTAAGCATTGGCTGGATACTTTTGTCAGATGTTTCAATAGCTTTTTCTAAGTTAATAATACTTTCGTAAAGAGAACCGCCTTGAATCTCGCTTTCTAGGGTAATCTTTTCTGTCAAAGCTTTTACAGCTTGTTTGGGTTCGTTTTCTTTTATTGCTTTTTCATATATTGGAATTAATTCTTTTATCGCTGTTTGTGGAAGCCTTTTATTTCTTGCCTCATAAAATTTTTTCCACATTTCTTCATAACTTTCTGCAAAAAGAGTGAAAGGAATAATAATTAGAAAAAGAACAGTTGATAGTATTTTGAACTTATTAGACATATTGTATACCTCATTTATAATCTAGCATATTTGAGAGGCTTAAACAATTTTATTATGAAATAAGAATTAGAGGAGAGGGGAGAGGGGAGAGGCAATGTCATTAAGTTAAGAAATATAAAGGAACTAAAAAAATTAATAAAATAAGACTTATTTTATTGTATTTATAAAGTCAT
>CAJOQX010000407.1 GCA_905236865.1 Candidatus Rifleibacteriota bacterium | reverse complement strand
TTTTATAAAAAAGTCAAGAAGTCAAGAAGTCAAAACTTAAATACCCCCCTATTGACATCATGAAAAAAAATAAAGTAATATTAATATAAACCAAGTTCTTTGAAAACTACATCGTAATCTAATTATATGAGAATGTTTATAAGAAGATATTTTTTATTAAAACGGCAATTAAATACTAAAAAAACTGTATTGCCCTCCATCTAGAGATGGGTCACAATTAC
Organism: Candidatus Rifleibacteriota bacterium; assembly: GCA_905236865.1. Classification (GTDB taxonomy): domain Bacteria; phylum Muiribacteriota; class Ozemobacteria; order Ozemobacterales; family Ozemobacteraceae; genus RUG334. The sequence continues at coordinate 5,302 of CAJOQX010000407.1, read as the reverse complement.
AGTTTAGATTATAACGTATTTAGTATTTGTAAGCCAAAGTAATAAATGAAGAAGCTATATTGAATTAGCTAAAATTATAAAAAATATATTTCTTATAAAAGATTAATTAAAGAGAAATGCATCTTAACTTATCTAATAAAATATAAGTCTATTACTAATGGTAAGATTATATAGATTAGTAATAACTTAAGCTCAATCTTTCAGGATAAAATCTTAAGATAAGATCAAGATTTACTTATGATTTATGATACTATTGTTAAATTTGTTTCTTATTCATAAGAATATCAGCCTATTAGATGTAGGTTGATAAATGATGATAATACGTTTGAGTCTTTTGAGTTAAGTTTTGCATTAAAACAAGATTAACTAGATTGGTATAAAGACGCATTTGATATAGAGTGTCCTTATCCATAAAGAATATCAACCTACCTAGTATTGAGATGAAAAGTGGGTTGAACAGAATAAGATAAAGATTCAAATCATAGATAACCTGTTTTTAAGATGTTTTTATGATGATAAACAGGTTGAAGATAAGTATAGGTTTGAATCTTAGATACTCCTGTTTTATGATGATAAACAGGGGAACGAGAAGTAATAAGATAAAGATTAGCCTGTTAAGGTCATAATCAAACGATGAAATACTAAGAACTAATAAGATATACAATTCAAATTCTTTATGAAATGAGGTTCTAATTAAATGCATATTTTTAAACAAAACAAAAACGATTATATTCTAAAAATTTTTAATCATATAAATTCATTTATAAAAGAAAAAAAGAACTTTCAATCTCCAAAGGGTAAAATTCTTATTGTTGGAGAGTCTTCTGTTTCAATAAAAGATATAGAAAAATCAATAAAAGAACTTGGTTTTGCGTTTGAACGCTTTGAATTTGTATTAGATTATGATGCAGTAAAAAGATTCTGCTATCAAAAGGTGTATAATAATCCTAATTATGCGATTATTTTAGCATCTGCTCAGCCACATGTTTCTGTAGATACAAACGGTTATTCAAGTACTATATCTTATATAAGTAGAACTTGTGGTTACCCTTTGCTAATTAAACTAGGAACAAATAACTTAAAACTGACTAAGAGCAATTTAATATTAGTATTAAAAATACTATTAAATATTGGCTTTATAGTTTTATAGAATTAATCAAGTTCAAGATAGACAAATGTTTTGTTTATCTTGAACTTCTTGTTTATTACGATATTTATAGGGATGGAAATTTCCCAGACTATCAGCTATTTACCATAATAAAAAGTCTCACAGCTATTATTTTAAAGGAGATTATACATGGGAATGAGAATACACGAAATTAGAAAAAAATATAATCTTAGTTCAAAACAAATGAATGATTTTTTATCTAGCATAGGCTATACAGGCTCTACCAATGCTCTTATGGGTTTACCAGATAATATTATAGAAAAAATAGAAAAGCATTTTGCTGCAAAATCATCTCTTTCTGACTCTAGTATTATAATACCCCAAACAGTGGATTGTTCAACCAAACAGGAAGAAAACAGTAATAATTCTGAAAACAATAGGAATTCTTTAGATTTAAAACAAAATACTGATTTGAATTATATACCAAGATTAAGAATATATGAAGCTAAAAAAATATTTAATCTTAATTCAGAACAGATGAACGAAGTTTTGACTAATATTAGATATACAGGCTCAAGACATAATTTATGTCCTTTATCTGCTGAAATAGTTATGAAAGTAGAAAAGTATCTTGCCACAAAATCAGATACTACTGACTTGTACAATACCAAAAATGTAGTTCATAGTTCTATAAAATCAACCACAGAAGTAAATCAAAATACTCTCAATGAGAATTTTGAAGAAAGTGAACTGTTCCGACCTATCTATAAAGGGGAAATTGTAACAGGCACTGTTATCGATAAGAATACCAGTGGCATTTACGTAGACTTAGGTTATACGTCTGACGGTTTAGTTCCGGCTGAAGAATTTGAACAAGGTGAAATAGATAAGTTCAATGTTGGTGATCTAATAAAAGTTTACTTCAAGAAAATTGACGACAAACAGGGACAGGTTCAGCTTTCTTATCGCATAGCTCTGAAAAAAAGCTCTTGGGATGAGCTAGAGGAAGCATATAAGAATAAAACTCCAGTTGAAGGAGTTTTAAAAGAAAGAATTAAATGTGGTTACATAGTAAACATTTTGGGTGATAGAGCATTTTTACCACAAAGCCAACTTTCTGCTGGAATGAATATCAAAGAAAATATTAGTAAACCATTTCAGATGATGATTATAGAGTTTGACCGTAAGAAAAAGAATATTGTTGTTTCTGAACGTGCAATCCATGAAGTAATTAGGAATAAGAAATTAGATAAATACCATGTTGGCGATATTTTCAATGGTAAAGTAAAAAAGATCGTTAACTATGGTGTATTCGTTGAATTAGAAGAAGATGTTGATGGTCTCCTTCATAATTCTAATATTAGTTCTTATCAGAAAGAAATTTTAGAAGAAGGTCAAACAGTTAAAGTTAAGATTCTCAATATAGATTCTGCAAATCACAGACTTTCTTTAAAAGAAATTACAGACCTGAAAGAACCTTCAAATATATATGATTGTTCATTAAAACAAGTAAACTTAATGAAAAAGACTTTTGTCTTAGATACCAATGTTATTTTGGTTAATCATGAAGTCATGTTTTCTTTTCAAGAACACAATGTTGTTATTCCTATGTGTGTTATCGATGAGCTAGACAATTTTAAAAAATGTAAAGATAACCGTGGATATGAAGCAAGGGAGTTCTCTAGATATTTAAAAAAACTTAGTAACCAAGACAATTTTGCAGAAGGAGTAAAAATATCAACAGAAGGTATATTGCAAGTTATGATTGTTAATAAAAATGAAATAGAAAATAAAGGATTAGATCCAAATATACCTGATAATCAAATACTTGCTTGTACTCTTAAATTGAAAGAGACTGGAAAGAATCCCGTTTTAGTCAGTAATGACAAAAATTTATGTATTAAAGCTAATACTTATGGTATTCAAGCAGAATGTTATGAAACAAATAAAATAAACTTAAAAGACCATTCAAACACGATGGAACTAAATGAAAAAGAAAGTAATAATAACTACCCTAATAATAAATTGAAATATGATATTTCAGAATACAAAGAAATAGAGATGGTTGATTTTCTTATAGATTATATGCATTGGCTAAATAAAAAAATATTAATTAAAAATATTCTTATAAAAAACTGTAGTGGATTTCGATTAAGTATCAAACAATTCCTTATTAATTATAATTCTGATTATATCTATTGTTCTTTTGATGGTTTAGATAAAGAAAAAATAATAGAATTAAATAATATATTTCATCATTTTAATGATTATTATAATAAATCTATTAATCTTTATTGTGTAGTTCAAGAAGGTTATGTAACTAAAGAAGATGTTTCCGAGCATATAATATTTTTTAAATTAGATAAATTTACTATAAATCTAGAATAATTGTTTTTTCAATATTAATTTAGGAGTCTTCATGGTAGCTTTCAGTAAAAAAGAACAATTACAAGCTGGTGACATACAGCTTAGATCTAGAAAGATAGAGCAACTATTAAAAAAAATAGTTGCTCATGATAGACCTTTTAAACGTTTAATTAAAGAAGCAAAACCATATATTGCTTATAACACCTATAAGAATCTTGATTACTTCCGTAAAAATAGAAATACTCAAGGTCATGACTATTCGTTAAGTGATCATGAATATAAAAAATTAATAAATATAAGTGATGACATAATTAATGAGTTAGAAAAAGTAATACAACAAAGAACAACTACTAGCGATAATAATGTAAATAAACAAACAGATAACAAAAATAATATATTGGATATTAACAATACAGAATATAATGCAGATAATTGCAAAGAAATAATAATCACTTCTATTTCCCAAATAATTAAGTTCTTAGATGATAAAGGGGCTAAAGGGATTGATATATTAGAGAAATTTGAATCATTGAAGGATAGTTTTCCAAAAGAAAAATATCATAATTATTTAACAAAAACTAATAGATTAAATCACATTTATAACTTAGCAAAAGATAAAGAAGATATAGGAAAAGAATTATTTGATTGCTTTGTTTCTGAATTTAAAGTTATTTGCCAAGAACTAAATAATATATCAAATGATAAAACAGGAAGTATTATATTATCAGAATCTCAAAGAACAAAAATAAGAGACGCTAGAAAAGAATTATTGGAATCATTAGAAAAAATAGGTGGAAAAGGTGTTCTTTTAGTTGACAAATTAGAATGTTTAAAAAAGATTTTGCCACAAGATAAATACAAAGTTTTAGAATGGCAAGTTAATTATGTGGATAATATCTGGGGCGTAATTGTTAATAGTAAATATGTATCACAAGAAAATTACGACGGTTTCTAGAAATATTTTGAATACGCAAAAAAAGAAATAAATAGTATTTCTAATGAGATAAAAACTAAAAATAACGATGGTTGGTGGATTGGTTGTTTAATTTTTATAATATTATTTATATTGATTGTGATTCTATTTATGAATTTACCATTAGTTTTCACTGCCATTCTTTCATTATTAGAAAATATAATTATTCCTGTAATAATTCATGTGCTTGTATTCGTTTTTGAACTTTTTGTCTGTTTCATAATTATAAACTTACCTTTAATATTTATAAAAGAACTTAATCCTGGATGTGGTTACACTCTTTTAATTCTTTATGTTTATTATGGTATTTCCAATCCTACTTCTGGAGTTATAATGATTATTGTTTGGATTATATTTAGTAGTGGTAATTTTCGGTTCTTCGAAAAAGATAAAAACGATAAGGTGTCTAAATGAATAAAAATATTATTATTATGATGATATGCTCAGTATTGTTATTTTCCCTGTTTGTTTTCATTGGTGTTTACCTATGTATAAGAAAACAGAAAATACTTAGGGAAAAACTGAAATTTAAAGTTGTGTTCTAATTGTATTTTACAAGCCAGCCTTTTGGTTGGCTTTAGATAAAAATAATAGGGTTTTAAGTCAAAGTTAACTTCTTAGTACCTTTTTATTATTTTTGGTTATTTCCATTGTTTTAATTGTTTAGCTTCCCAATATGCGTTTAACTGTATCAGAATCAAACCTCACTGCAATTACTTCTGGAAATCTTTTTATAATGATAGAGATTGCTATTGAAAGAAAAACAATTTTTTAAGAGTCAATATATTCAAATTAATAATTATATTGTAAAATAACCCTATAAAAAAACATAATAAAAATGGTAAGAGCTAAAC
>CAJOQX010000406.1 GCA_905236865.1 Candidatus Rifleibacteriota bacterium | reverse complement strand
CTCCTCCAGGAGGCTTTAGGAAAATTCACCTTACAACAGATGAAATAAATATAAATAATTATTTAACATTTACTGAAATGACGTATTGCTATAATAATGATTAATAACGAAAAAAGTTTGCTTTTGCCCTAATTAGTATTAATTTATACCTTGACAGTTGTTGATTTAAAAAGTAAAATTTTATGTACATATTTTTAGAAGGTGGCAATATGAGAATAAATAAGCTTTTAAAGATAAGTGCCATGATGGCTTTTTTATTTATGACTAATCAATCAGCTTTTTCTGCTAATGATGCAAAGGAAGCTTATGATAATTATGTCAATTCATATCAAGCATATCAAAATGCTATAAACGAAAACAAATCAAAATCTGAAATTAATGCAGCATTGCAAAACTATAACATTGCCAAAGAAAGCTATTCCGCAATACTTGGAACAAATAATAACAATAACGAATTAATAAATTTTAAATCAGCATCATCTCCTGTTGCTTCTCAATCAACAAATTTACCAAAAGATAAAAATCTTAATTCAGTTGGAATACCATCTACAGTTCCTCAAAATTCTGTTATTACTCAAAAAAGCGATATACAAAGATATGCAAACGATTTATATAATAAATTAGATAAAGATGTTCAAAATCTTATTGATGAACTTAGAGAAACTCAAGATAAACCAAGAGCAAAAAATATAATTGAAATATTAGAAAAACGAATAAAAACAATTACTGATTCCGAAAAAAGCGAATTTATGAAATATGAAATGGCTACAGCTTTAGATCGTTTATCATTAGATGATCTAAAAACAGAAAAATTATTAAATGAGCTAGTTCAATCAAAAAATAACAAAATTAGTAAACTAGCAAATATAAATAAAAATTATATTGCAGCCAAACAAAAAAAAGCAGCCTGGCAAAATGATTTAGTAAATAAAAATGTCGAACTAAACAGCACAAAATATAATTTCAAGAAAACAAGCTGGTTAGCTTTGCCTTCTAAACTAACAAGAGGTATTAAATCCGTAGTAGCAAATGCAAAATTCACCTCTAGTGAAGCAGATTATGAAGACTATATGGTTCAATACGAAGCTATTCAAGCACATTTTATAACAAATGTCGAAGCAGTTTTTAACGAATGGCAAGCAAATAAAATAAAAACTCCAGAAGAAGAAGCTAACATACGTCTTGTCTATGGAAATTATGATGCTTGGTATGCTAGATGGAACCTTATTAATCAAGCTAATTCTTCTATAGATGTTCAATATTTTATTATTGAAAATGATGCTTTTGGATTAAGTTTACTTGGTGCTCTTCTTGAAAAAGCTAAAAAAGGCGTAAAAGTTCGTTTAATGATTGATACACGTGGTTCAAAAACTCTTAGTGTATTAATTCGTGGTTACCTTATTGAATTAGCCAAATACAATACAGTCGATGTCAGAGTTTATAATCCTGTAACATCTAATATAATAAGTGTATTTACAGATGCAAGGAAATTAGAATCAAGTAATCATGATAAAATCATTATAGTTGATGGGAAAAAATGTATTACAGGCGGAAGAAACATAGCCAATACCTATATGGTCGATCTTATAGATATGGATGATGCTTGGCGAGATTGTGATGTCGTCATTGACAGCGAAATTATATGTTCGCAATTAAAACTAGCTTTTGATGAAGAATTTGAAAGTATGAAAAGTTATAAAACTGATAATTCTTTCATTGGTCTATTTACAAGTGGTTACACAAATAAACTTCTCGCAGCTTATGCTTGTATGAATAATTATTTAATAAGTGGCGAACTTATTAGCGAAAAAGGTGAATATAAAAAAGCTGCATCAGTAGTTAAAAAAGTAAATAAAGAATTATCTAAATATATTCACATGGATGGTTATAATTCCTTTGCTCTATTAGATTATGCTCATAAAGTTCCTGCCCATGTTTTAGATAATAATTCACTTACAGGTAGCAGAAAAGATATTACAGAAAATATAGTTAAATATATTGATGGCTGTCGAACTGAAGTAATAATTCAAAACCCCTACTTTGCTCTAACCGATAGAGCTGAAGCAGCTTTGAAACGTGCTTCTAAGCGTGGAATACCTATCTATATACACAGTAATAGCGAACGTTCCTCGGATTCTGCTCCTACTGAAGCTGTAGTTTTGAGAGAATGGAAAAATATGCTTACCGAAATGCCTACCATGCGTTTCTTTGCAAGAGATGCAGATGGTCAACTTCATGGAAAGACATTTTGTTTTGATGGAAAAGTTGCTGTAATAGGTAGTTATAACTTTGATTCTTTAAGTGAAAAAGTAAATTCAGAAATCGCGGTTGCAATTAAGTCTAGTGAATTTGCTTCAGAATTACGTGATTATCAGATGGAAGATATTGAAACAGCTCTTGAATATAAATTAGGCGGAGATGGGCAAGAAGAATTTGGACCATCAGATGTGAGCAAAGCAAAAAATAAAACAATAATAAAAATATTAAGTCACTTTAAGTGTTTTGACTCAATGTTTTAAATTAAGCGAAATAAAAAAAGCTGATTCTATTATAGAATCAGCTTTTTTTATATAAGAAATTTTTTATTATAATTTATCAAATCTGTATTGACATAACTTATTTATAAGATTTAACATCATTTTATATATATTTTATTAATTAGGTTATTTAAAAAAATATTGTTATAAAAATAACATATATTTCTATTTTTATTTATGGCTAATTATAAAAATATAAACATTAAAATAATAATAAGGAACAAGCAAAATGACAAAACGTGAAAAAATTCTATCAGTTCTAGTAATTATCTTTATGTTTACATCTATTCTTCAAACAGTTAATGGTGGCGGGTTATTTGATTTCAAGAATTTAAACACAAAAAACATAAAAGAAGATTTAAAAGCCTTGGTAAAAGGAGTAGGAATTGTCGCTTTAATAAAGCAATTTGGCGGTGCTCTAAATGATGCTGCAAATAAAGCTTTGAATGATAAAAGTGTTCCAAATGTAGAAGCAACTAAAGTTGTTCCTATTTTAACAATAGGAGATGGTGTTGACGCTGGTGCTTGTCAAGTTACAGGACCAAAAGAAAAAGTAGACCAAGTTAAAATGGTTTATGCAATTGAATCTACACTTGATAAAGGTGAAAAATTTTATATTCAAGGTTTAGTTCCTTCTTCATCAACTAACCCTGCTAAAATCAATCGTGTATACGGTGTTGGTGTGGTTTCAATGATTACTTATAACGCGAGTAAGAAGTAAGAGATAAGTTTACATTTAAGTTGGTTTTTATTGTAATTATAGTAAGATAAAAAATAGATAGGCTTGACTTAAAAAGAAATTGCAATAAAACTTAATGCTTATACTTATGTCTTATAACTAAAAACATAAGAAATAAAGGAATGATTAAATGAAAATTTCTTTCCATGGTGCCGCTGGTTGTGTTACTGGTTCATGTTATCTTATAGAAGCAGCAGGTTCTAAATTTCTTGTTGATTGTGGGATGTTTCAAGGTAATAAAACTTTAAAAGAAAATAATTATAAAGATTTTTCTTTTGATCCTGCTAGTATTGATTTTGTACTTATTACTCATGCCCATATTGATCATACTGGACTTTTGCCTAAATTAGTAAAAAAAGGCTTTCATGGAATGATTTATGCAACAAATCCAACTGTTGATTTGCTGAAATATCTTCTTCCTGATTCAGCAAGAATACAAGAAGTCGAAGTTTTTCAGTTGAATAAACGAAACGAACGAAAAGGTATTGCTCCAGTTGCACCAATCTATGATGAAATTGATGCAGATAACGCAATAAGCTTATTAAGAGGAATAGAACGATATAGAGCTTTCGCACCAGCAAAGAATATTGATGTTACTTTTCATAATGCAGGTCATGTATTGGGGTCTTCTTTTATAGAAATCAATATAAAAGAAAACAATGAAAGTAGAAAAATAGTTTTTTCTGGAGATTTAGGCGAAGACGACCATCCAATAATAAACGACCCTGATAGAATAAAAAAGATGGATTTTCTTGTAGTAGAATCTACTTATGGAGATAGAAATCGTGAAATAGTTTCTAAGGAACAACGTCTTGAAAAAATAGCTCAAGTTTTTTCAGAAGCTGAAAAAAGAGGTGGTAAAATTATTATTCCTGCTTTTTCACTAGAAAGAACTCAAGACTTATTACACGATATTCTAATTTTAAAAAAGAAAAAGAAAATTTCTCGAATTCCTGTTTATGTTGACTCTCCTTTAGCAAAAGAAATAACTCAAGTCTTTTTAAAATATCCAAATTTATATGATGAAGATGCGACAAATGTAATGAAACAAATGGGCGGTCTATTTGACCATCCAGATTTTCATTTCACAAATTCCGTTGATGAGTCAAAACAACTCAACGAAAAAGATAATATTGTAATAATGTCAGCAAGTGGTATGTGTGATGCAGGTAGAATTAAACATCATTTAAAGCACAACCTATGGAATCCTAAAAACACTGTTATTTTTGTTGGCTATCAGGCAGAAGGTACATTAGGACGTTTAATTAGCGAAGGTGCAAAAAAAGTTAGAATATTCGGCGAAGAAATCAATGTTGAAGCTAAAATTGATTCAATATATGGATATAGTGGTCACGCAGATCAGAACGGTTTAATGAAATGGCTTAGCGCAATAGAAGAATCTCCAAGAAATATATTCGTAACACATGGAGAACCCGAAGCATCAGAAGCTTTAGCAAATCTACTAAAGTCTAATCGTGGTTTTAAAGCAATTGCTCCTAAGATGGGTGAAGAATACGACTTATTGAAATTTGTTACTGTTGGTGATGTTGAACTCAACAAAAAGCCAGATGAAGTCAAATATGTTCTTGTTCGTTCTTCGGCTCCTGCTTATACTTCCTTAGCAAGAGACTCCCACAACCTTAAAGCTGAACTTCTTATTAAGATTAATGAACTTATGGAAAACTGCAAAGATGAGTCAGAACGTTGTGCTAAATTACAAAATATGCTAAATCTTCTTGGATAAAAATTAATAAAGACTTGAAAAATAGCTAAATTTCGTATATATATTATTGACTTTTAAAGTATATTAGGAGTTTAAAAATGATTAATCCAGCAACTTTAACCGATGAACAGGTTATTGAACTTAGAAAAGAAAAAATACAATTAAATCGACAATCAAGACGTTCAACAGGTATGGTAATGGCTTGTGCAGGTAAAGGTCAAGGTTTACTTGAATGTAGAACTATTGAAGGAACTTGCCCTGATTATAATATTTGTCGTGGTAAAGAAAAGAAATAAGTTTAACCATTCTATTTATTTTCTATAATACAAAAAAAGCTGTCATTGCATAAATTCTTTTAAACCAAGTAATGACAGCTTTAATTAAATAAACAAAACTCATCTTTCTTTAAATAAGCTTTTTGCCTTTTTTAATTACCATTTTATCCCTAGAGCATACAATCTCTCAATATTTCAAATTTCAGTTTTAGACATCTTTATTCTCTACTCATGATAAAGCATTAAGAAATCGTCATTTCTTTCCATTGCTTCGGGAAGATTCTTATAAATCTCATTTACAGTTAGAATAGGAATAGAGATTAAAATTTCATTTTTTAGTATCCCACCATATCCATAAAATCTAACTACAGGAGTTTTTCCTGGTATAATAACATTATCATGTTTTTTTGCTTTCTTTATTCTTAAATTATCAGGAATTTCCTCCCTTTCAATTTTATCATTAGTAAAAATAGCATAAAATCTTATATCAGATAATTCCTTTAATTCAGTCAACATTTTTAGATATTCAAATTCTATGGCCAATTCAGTACCTACTAAATTTTTGGGGAAGTAAGTTGCAATCACAAGCTTTTCTTTTAATGCATTAGAAAATACTGCTTTTGGTATATTAAAACTAGTAGAAAGTATTCTACTTTTACATTCAGGTTCATAAGCGGAGGAAGTTAAACTATTTGTATTAATACTAGTATCGAGATCAGTATTGGTATTGGTATTGGTGTTAGTGTTGGTGTTGGTATCTGTATTAGTATTAGTATTTGTATTTGTTTCAGTTTCTGCTGTCAGATAATGTACTTCGACTATATTTGAATCAAGTGATTCTCCAATATCGTTTACTGCCCTAACTTTATAAGATTTGGTTGAGCCAGCAATTCCATCTGTTAATATTACATTAGTAGTTGTTGAAGGAACATTGCAAATTGCAAAATCTCCATTTTCAAAAACCTTATAATTATTTGCTCCATTCGCAACAGACCAATATAAAGTGCATGAATTTGAAGTTATATCTGTTACAGAAAGAATTGGAGCATCAGGTTTTAATTGCACAATTATAGAATCGCTAGTTGCAGCTTCTGCATTATTCGTCATAATTGCAATCTTAACACTTACAGTTGTACCTGCATCTAATCCTTTAACTTCATATTCATCAACATTACTTCCTAAAGTAGCAACGGGATTATCATTAATTAAAATTTTATAACCAGTAGCATATTCTTGTTTCTTCCATCTTACTTTAAATGAATTTGAAGTAATCGAACTATTTATTATTTCCATTGTTAGAGAACCAATAGGAATTAATTGTACTGTAATTGGATTTGATTTATCTGATTCACCAGAAGAATTAAGAGCTGTCATTGAAATATTTAAAATAGAACCCTGTTCAAATCCACCTAAATCTAATTTATTATTCGATCCAGATTCATTTTTTGAAGCAATCAAATCATCATTGTTATAAATATTATACGAAGTTGCTGATTGTACAGAATACCATTTAATGCTAAATGATGAAGTAGATATATTATATATATCATAATTTGTAGGTGTTGGCGGAATCATTAAAGTTGGAGTATATGTAGTTACACCGCTAAAGTCACCATCATGGAATATTGCTAATCTGACTTCAATTGTTGTTCCAGGTGTTAATCCATCACAAATTTGTTTGTTACCAAGAGTAGAACAGCCATAAAATCTATGATCTAGCATAACTTGATAATGTGTTGTTTTGTTTGATTCAATAAATTTATCCCAATAAACTTCAATTTTTTTATTATTAATATGACGAATAGATGGAGGTATTTTCAAAAATTTTTCTAATTCAGTTTCTTCTTCGCCTTTTGCACAAAATGGAATTAACAATATAGTTATAGTAACAACAAGTATAGTATAAAAAGATTTTAAATTTGTATTTAAGTTTTTCATTTATTTACCAAATTAATAATAACAGATAACTAAAATTTATACTTATAATTATAAATATTTATTATAATAAAAAAGTCAAAAAAAAATAATTGTTTCTATATCAATTTACAATTATTTTTAAATTGATTATTAATTTTTTGAATGATAAAATAAAAGATATAGGAAT
>CAJOQX010000405.1 GCA_905236865.1 Candidatus Rifleibacteriota bacterium | reverse complement strand
TTTTTTAATCTTTTTTTTATTCTATTAAATGTATTATATTTGATAGATTTTCTAATATTTTATAAATTAAATAAAAAAAGGTAAAAAAATGAAAAATAAGTTACTAATAATATTAGGGGTTATATTTGCAATAATTGCTTTAATAGCTTATAAAGGCTATAGAACATACTGGCTTTTAACCGAATCTGGTAAATTTTTTAAAAATCAAGAAGCAGTTCTTTCTAACGTAAAAGGTCGATGGAATACAAAATCTAATGATGATAATTTTCCTGAATATGCAAAACCATATATGCCAAATGAAAGCATAACTAGAGAGTTAACTGATATATCAAATTTTTTGTATTCAAATAAAAATGATATATATAGCTATTATAAACAAGAAGAATTATTAAAATTAATAAAAAATATAATTCCTAATAATTTGGATCGGTTTAAAAATCAATTAGTCCCAATAATAAAAAATAAAATTACTCAAAAAAAGAAAAATGTTGCTTTAAGTTTTAAAGAAAGCGAATCTTATCCTGCACCAGCAAAAAACGTTTCTTTTAGAAACTGTGTATTGTTTTGGTATTCGTTAAGTAGGTTTTTAGAAAAAAAGAATGACACAGAAACATCTTTGTTGCTGAGTCATGCTATTTTTTATCTTGCAAAAGATATGATAACAGACAATGCTCTTTGTGGCACTGTTTTTTTTAGAACAACAAGTTTAGGTTTTTATGAAAAAGCTTGTAATTCCATTCTGATATGGGCAAGTTCACCTAAGCCATATAATTCCGATTTAAGTAAAATTGTTGCTAAAGATATTCTTGATTTTGTTGAAAATGAATATTCTTTTTCTAGTAATTTGAAATTTGAACGCGAAATTATAGAAGAACAGCTTAATGCTGTTTTTAAACATTTTGCAAATGGAGCTCTTAGCTATTATCCCAATACTAATCAATATAAAGAATTTTTTGATATACTTTTTGATAAACCTTTAAAATTCATTGACAAACCAATATATGAAATAGAAAATGATATTGATAATTTTGAAAAAGAAAAAAGAACGTTTTTTATGCCTCTTTATGGTCTTTTTACACAATCTTTTTCGCAGTTGCTAAAAGTCCTATTTAATCCTGAAAGTATTGTAGCACTTAGATTTTTACAATGTTGCGAATCAAATATAACTAGAGCAAAAAGAAAATACGAAGAAACTCTCGCTAGAATGGAATTTACAGCTATTGCTTTATCGATAAATTCTTTTTATAGCGAAAAAAATAGACTTCCTACTTCAATGACAGAATTAGCTAATTGGTTTGGAAAAGAATTTCCTAAAAATAGATTATCAAATAAACCTTATGAATTAGATTTAGAAGGGAAATATTTGCTTTATAACAAAGATCTTTTTGATGGCCTTCTATATTTCAATTTAAGAAGATAAAACCAGTAATAAGAAAGAAAAGAAAATGAATAATCATGACTCAATTAACAGAAATAACAAAATCTTTATGTAGAGCGAACTATAATAAAAGAAAAGAAAACGGTCATAAAGGGAACTTTGGTAGAGTTCTCATTATAGCTGGTTCTGATATATATCCTAGTGCAGGTATTATGGCAGCAAATGGAGCTTTACGTTCTGGAGTAGGAATAGTTACTCTTGCATTGCCAGATACTTTAAAAGGTCTTTTACCTTTCAATCTTTCTCCTGAAATAATATTAAGATATTTCCCTTCTGAAAATGGCGGTTTCAGTTTTTCATTATCTCAAGCCGTAGGATTATGCAGCAATTATGACTCTATTCTAATTGGTTGTGGTTGGGGAAAAAGCCAATCAAGACTTGAATGTTTAAAGAATATTTCCCAAGCTTGTGAATCATCTCTTATACTTGATGCAGACGCTTTAAATTTAATTGCAGAAAATAATACTTACGAAATATTAGATAATTGCAGAGCAAAAACAATAATAACACCTCATGTTGGCGAATTTACCAGATTGCTGAAGCAATCTTTCCTAGACATTGAATTAGAAAGTAGATTAGAATTAGCAAAAAATTTTGCAATGAAGCATAAAACAATTGTTGTACAAAAATCTTCTTCAACATTGGTTACCGATTCAAAAGAAGATTTCGTTTGCAGACTGCATAATAGCGGTTTGGCAAAGGGTGGGAGCGGTGATTTGCTTGCTGGTTTAATAGCTGGTTTAGTTGCTTCAAAACAGTGTAAAAACAATCTTTACGCC
>CAJOQX010000404.1 GCA_905236865.1 Candidatus Rifleibacteriota bacterium | reverse complement strand
ATTGTAATTAATTTTTCACCTAGTCCCAAAAGAATTAATAAGGTTGTTCCAAGATTAATAATCAGATTAAAATAAATATAAAAAAAAATAATTTCGGGGAAGGATAAATCGCTAACTTTGTTGAATAACAGAGCATAAAGGATAATAATAGCGATAAAAGTATATTTGAAATTAATAAAATATCTGTAAAAATAGGTGGTAATAAAAACATTAGAGTTATAAGCACACTTGATATAGTGATAATTTTTAATGTTTTAGAGTGATTATTAAATAGTTTAAGCATGTTGCTCTCCTTATATTTTTTTTATAATAAATTGCACCTGCGACAGAAGATGTCGGAGGAAGAAAAAAGCTTTAGCTTTTTTCGAGAGGTCAGAGGCAAGAGATTAGAGATTAGAGATTAGAGATTAGAGATAAGGGGATTGTTTTAGCTTTTGGTTGTTTAGGCTAAAAGGAACTTATTACAGTTTGATTAACTTGTTACGACTAACTTCAGGATTGCCATGCCATCTAAAGATGGCTCGAAATGACGGAAAATTATAAGATGAGAATTGAGAGATGAGAGTTGATAAAAAAGAAAAACGATTGCTTATAGCAATCGTTTTTCTAGGCTATGTAGCTATAATATTAGATTTCAATTCCACTATGTCTAAGCAAAGCTTTTGTATCTGGGTCTCTTCCTCTGAATAGTCTAAATACTTCAGATGGTGACTTACTTCCGCCTAAAGCTAAGAACGTATCTCTAAATCTTCTTCCAGTTTTTTCAATAGCTTCTTCGTTAGAAAGTCCTGCTTCTTCAAAAGCTGCGAAACAGTCTGCACTTAATACTTCAGCCCATTTGTAGCTGTAATATCCAGCAGCATATTCGTTAGCAAAAATATGTTGGAATGAACAGATAAACTTATCATCTGGATTTGCTGGCATAGCACAGGTTTCATTTGTAACTTGAACAAACAATTCAGCAGGATTAATTTTTCCATTTATGTCATAATCAGAATTTAATTTTAAATCAAATTTACCAAAAGACATTTGTCTTTGCATTTGATAAGCAGCTCTGAATTTTTTAAGTCCAAGAACTTTATTTAACATTTCTTTGGGCATTTCTTCGCCTGTTTTATAGTGGTGAGCCATTTTAGACATTGTTTTTTGTTCTGTGCACCAATTTTCCATAAATTGACTGCAAAGTTCGATGGCATCCCATTCAACTCCATTGCAACCAGCAGCGTCAGCTTCATTAACTGTAGTGAGCATACCTTGCAAAGCGTGACCAAATTCATGGAATAAAGTTTTAACTTCCATAAAAGAAAATAGTGACGGATTGTTTTCTACAGGAACAGTTGCATTGCAACAAATATAAATAACTGGGTTTCTTAATTTGCCTTTATAGATTCGTCTGCTGAAACAGTTTTCCATCCAGGCACCACTTCTTTTTTCACCAGGTCGGCTATATGGATCTAAATAGAAATGTGCTATTATTTCTCCTTTTTCATTTGAAACATCATAAAACAATACATCTTCATCCCAAATTGGAATTTGACTCTTGTCTGCTTCTGTAATTTTTATTCCAAATAGTCTTTCAGCTAAATCAAATAAGGCTTCTTTTACATGAGGGAATGGAAAATATGGTCTAATAACATCATCAGTAATATTAAATGTTTTCTCTCTTAATCTTTCAGCCCAAAAAGCTACATCCCATTGTTTTAACGGTTCTGTCTGACCATTTTCGATAGCAATTTTCCTAACAGCTTCTAAATCTTTTTTTCCATAAGGACGAGTAGCTGCTTCTAGTTCTTTATACATCTTTTCGACGTTTTCTATATTTTTAGCCATTTTAACATCAAGACTATAAGCGGCAAAATCTTTATAACCTAATAATTGTGCCATTTCTTTCCTTAATTTTGTTATTTCAATTATAATAGGAAGATTGTTAAATTGTCCTTCAGAAGCTCTTGTTGAAAAAGCTTTATAGATTATATATCTATCTTTTCTGTCACGATGGTGTTGTAAAAAAGGCATATAACTAGGTTGATCTAATGTGATTCTCCAAGGACCATTTTCTGAATTTATTTTTTCACCTTCTTTACCATAAGCTCGAATATAAGACATTGCAGCTAATCTTTTAAGATTATTTGGCCAACCTACAGTTTTATTTTTATCTGTGATTATAAATTCAAAACTTCTTGTAGAGTCTAAAAGATTGTTTTGGAATTGTACGCCGAGTTGTGAAATTCTATTGAATATTTCATTGAATCGAGTTTTCTTTTCGCCATCTAAGCCAACTCCAGCTTGTTCGCTCTTTTTTATTTTATTATCTACTATGCGTTTTCTTGCTTCGTTTAATTTGGAATATTCTGAACTGTTTTTAAGCTTTTTCAAACCCTCGTATATTGCTCGGCTTTGAGTAAGCATTAGCTGGGTTTTATTATATTCTGGAAGCATTAATTCTTCTACTTCTCTAAGGTCTTCGTTGGCTTTAACTGTATTTAAATGTAGAAGTAGATTCCAGCCATATTCTTGATAAAGTTCTAAGTCTTCTAATGGCTGACATAAACCATCCCAAGTAGGAACAACATTTTCCTCAATATTTTTTATTTCTTTTTGCATTTCTGAAAATGCATATTTTAAAGCTGGAATAAAATGTTCAGCTTTTATTACACCAAATCGCGGTAGACCTTCTTTTATTTTCAGTGATTCAATCAATGGGTTATTTGTATTCATTCTATTTCCTTGTTAAATATTTCACAATAAAAATAATAATTACTAAAACAATAAAACAATGATTAATTTGAATTAAAGTATATTAGTAATAAAAATATTTTTATTTGAATTTGTATTATATTATTATCTTATTTCTATAATATAAAACTCATTTTCTATGTAGACAAGTTTTTTTTAAAAAAAGAGAATTTTTCTTTACAATTAAAAGAAAATCTTGAAAAATATAAATTAGTTTGTTATTCTCTACAAATTAAGAGCAATTATTATGAAATATT
>CAJOQX010000403.1 GCA_905236865.1 Candidatus Rifleibacteriota bacterium | reverse complement strand
TATATTACCCTGGATTCTTTATAGGCTAGATTTGAAAAAAGAGTTATTTTTTTATATAATAAATTGACATATTTTTTTTAGAGAATAAAATGCAATCATTAAAAGAAAAAATCCAAAATAAACAAGCAAAGCTAGGCGTTATTGGACTTGGTTATATTGGCTTGCCATTAGCTGTAGAAAAAGCTAAAGCTGGTTTTAAAACTATAGGTTTTGATATTTTACAAAATAAAGTAGATATGGTTAATCAAGGCCATAACTATATTGGTGATGTTGTAAACGAAGATTTAGAAGCTTTAGTAAAAAGTGGTATATTAAAAGCCACTTCAGATATTAGTGAAACAGCTTCATGCGACTGTGTGTGTATTTGTGTTCCTACTCCATTAGACTCTCATCAACAACCTAATATGTATTATGTAAAATATTCAGTTGAAAGTCTTATACCGTATATTCATAAAAATATGCTCGTTGTTCTTGAATCAACCACTTATCCTGGAACTACCGAAGAATTGATAAAACCTCTCTTAGAAAGTTCTGGTTTTAAATGTGGGAAAGACTTTTATCTAGCCTTTTCTCCAGAAAGAGTTGATCCAGGAAACTTAATTTATAAAACCAAAAACACTCCAAAAGTAGTTGGTGGATGCACTCCAGAAAGCACTGATATAGCAGCAACAATGTATGAAATGATTTTAAACGCACCTGTTCATAGAGTTTCTTCTCCAGCCGTTGCAGAAATGGAAAAACTACTTGAAAATACTTATAGGAATATCAATATTGGTTTAGTCAATGAAATGGCTATTTTATGCAATAAGATGCATATTTCTATTTGGGAAGTGATAGAAGCAGCAAAAACAAAACCTTATGGTTTTCTTCCTTTTTATCCTGGTCCTGGAATAGGTGGACACTGTATTCCATTAGACCCTTATTATTTATCATGGAAAGCTAGAGAATATGGTTTTCATACATCTATGATTGAAGCTTCTATGATGATTAACGATAAAATGGCAGAATATTGCGTTAATAGGGTTTCTCATATTCTTAACAAGTTTAAGAAAGCTTTAAACGGTTCTAAAATTCTTGTGCTAGGTGTTGCATATAAACAAGATATTGATGATTATCGTGAAAGTCCAGCAATAAAAATAATTGAAGAATTAATTAAAAATGGTTCAAAAGTTAGTTATTACGACCCGTTAATAAAAGCTTTCAAAAACAATAATTTATCTATGGAAGGTCTATTATACCTAACTCAAGAAGTTATTGAATCTAGCGATATTGTTGTAATTGCTACAGCACATACTAAAGTAGATTACAAACTTGTTCAAAATTATGCAAAAGCAATATTTGACACAAAAAATGTTATGAAAAATATATTTCCAAGAGATAATATAGAGGTATTATAAAAAAACAAGAACAAATTATGACTCAACTTTCCTACTTCAAAATCATTAGGTAATAATGATTTAATCAATTATTTTTAGTAAAAAAAATATTTTGCTTGAGGTTTATTAAAATTTGCTCCCCTTTTTAGAGGCTGTCTAAAAACTAGCTTTTTACTTTAAAATTAGTTTTGCCTAATTATTTTAAAATCCCCCTTAGTCCCCCTTTACAAAAGGGGGCGAGGACATTACTCCATACATTGAATTTTTAACAAATTCCTAGTTTTTAGACAGCTCTTAATAAAGAGGGCATTTTATTTGTCAATTATTACATTTTTTATACTTAAATCATTGTGTATATCATCTTATGAATTGTAAATGAAGTGGGAAAGTTGAGTAATTATATTTACTATAATAAAACATAACATTTGACAAAAAAAGTTTAATGCTGTATTTTGCATTAAGAAGATGGAATTGTGCTATCTTCTTAATATTTTTATATTAATAGCTAACTAAAGCCTCTAGGTTTTATTTATATTGGTTAAGATTTTGAGGCGAGAGTTTAGATGTTAGAGATAAAAAGATTTAGCTTAATCTCAAACTATCGAAAGTAAAATATATTCGTTAGTTACAAACTAAATAGTCTTCTTTTCACTAAACTCTATTAAAAATAACCCTTTTGGAAGACAAGCTCTATAATGGGTTGCCAATCTATAAATATTGCAAAAGTTTAATATTTTTACAAGGATTAAAAATGGAAAACAATATAGTAACTATTGAAAAAATGACTTATGGAATTGATTCTCTCGCTCATTTAGATGGTAAAGTAGTATTTGTTCCTTACGGAGTTCCTGGTGACAAAGTACAAATTGATATTGTTGAAGAAAAACCAGATTATTTAAGAGCTAAAATAGCTGAAATAGTTGAGCCATCAAGTGTTAGAAGAAAATCCCCCTGTCCTAATTTTCCAAAATGTGGTGGTTGTCATTGGCAAGAAATGCATCCTGAAACACAAAGAACCGAAAAAGAAAATGTTCTTAATTTCATAACTAAAGCATTAAATCCTAATCGTATTTACCCTATGGAACCTCTCCCAATGCGTGGTTATCGCAATAAGATGGAATTGAAAGTAGCTTTTCAAGAAGACGGAAGTGTAATTCTTGGTAATTATTCATATAATTCTCATGATGTTGTTTCTTTGAGAGGTTGTGTTGTTCAATGTTACGAAAATATGGTCCTCTATGAAAAACTTCTAGAATTCGCCAATAAGCCAGAAAACCGTGAAACAATGGAAAATATACATACCATTACAGTAAGAACATTAGGAGAACAGCAACATTGTACCTTTGCAGTAAAAGTTCCAACTAGTAGTGAAGAAGCTCTAGCTCCTTTTAAAAAGTTTTTCGATGAAAACGAAAGTCTAAGTAGACTTGAAGTATACGGTGAAGTCGGTAACCTTCTTACACAAATGAGAGATAAAAAACCGTTTAATTTTATGAATCGAAACTGGAGAATCTCTCCAAATTCATTCTTCCAAAACAATCTTGAAGGTGCTGAAGCTATACTTCATACTTTAATTTCTACTTATAGTGCTTATCAACATAAAGGTAAATTCTTAGATCTTTATTGCGGTTGTGGCATACAGACTTTCCTGTTGGAATCTCTGTTTGAAGAAGTTTATGCAGTAGAATGTAATGTATCTTCATTCCAAGATGCATTAGCTCATCAAAAAACAAGAAATTCTTCAAAAGTTAATTTCTTGTGCAAAAAAGTTGAAGCTATATTCAATACTCCAATAACAAAGGGGGTTATTGCTGCTATTCATCTTAATCCACCAAGAACAGGCATTTCTCAAAGAGTTACCAGAGGACTTAGTGGAATTAAACCAAAAATGATTACTTACCTTTCTTGTAATCCAATGACTTTCAGAAGAGATGCTAAAGCTCTAAAACAAATGGGATATAAGTTAGACAAAGTTTATTCTTTTGATTTGTTCCCAGGAACCTATCACATGGAAACTTTAGGAGTTTTCCAAAGAGGTTGACAAATAGCAAAACACCCCTCTAAATAAAACTAGAAGGGTGTTTTTTATATGAATTATGCCTTATTGAACTCTAACAAAAACCAAAGCATCTAAGAAAAGTGTACAATTTCCACCACTACCAGCAGCATTAGCAGTTAAGTCAATGTCAACTCCAGAAGTGCTTGAATCTATTTGAATACTACCAATACTCATAACGGTTCTTCCTTTATTAGTTACGCTGTAACCACTGATATCTTTTTGCAAAAGAGCACTACTTAAGATACCATTTTCTCTGATTTCACACTTCCAAGTACCACTAGTCGTATGAGGGAAATAGTAAGCATAAACATTATATCTATAGTAAGACCCTGAAGAAGTAGGTTTTGGAAGTGCATAATATGAAGAAGAAAGTAAACTACCTGCACCAAATCTATATTTATCACTATTAGTAGCACCAACTGTTGATGGAACAAGAAGAGCACAGCCTGAACCAGAGTAATAATCTATAGAAGGATATGCGTTAGAATTATAAGCTAGATAAACATGATTTTGGGAGTCATTCGCAGCAAGTGAGAATTCCCAGTTAGGATCTTCCCCTTCAAGAATATAAACGCCCATTCCGCCAGGATAAGCTCTAGCACAAGAACTTAATTCACTTTCTTTTCCAGAAGCACTTACAGCAGAAACTTTGAAATAGTAAGGAACACCAAATTCAAGTTTTTGACTTTTTTTGGTTGGATCTTGGTTATAAGAACTTGGATATGTATTGAAAACAAGGTTAGTTGAATCAGTCCACTGAGAAGTTCCTGTAACAGCTTTAGTATAAGCTCCTTCTGCACTAGTTGAGAAATAAATATTATAAGACGTAGCGTTAGTGCTTGCATCCCATGCTAATTTTATTCCAGATTCAGTTACTGTTGAAGACCAAGCTCTAAGATTCTTCGGAGTAGAAGGAATATTAACATCAGACGATAAAGTGGTAATAGAGCTTAATTTGCTTACATTACCGTTAACGTCTAATGCTCTTACAGCAAAAAGATTGTAACAACTACCATTTGGGTCTTTGAAACTTTGTGTAAGATTTGCGGTTCCATTATCATCTACGATTCCGATGAGAGAGAAAAGAGCATCGTTTGAACTAGCTCTGAAAATAAGGAAAGCAGAAAGATCTTGGGTTGGGTTGTCACCGCTGAAAATGTTAGAACCATCTTCATTAGTGGTTGGCTTACTCCAAGTTATTACTGGATCTGAATCAGAACTTACGGACAAATCAAAAGGTGCGTTAGGAACAGTATCATCGCCAGATTTTAATGTTACTTGAACTGGGTCAGAATTTTCACTTTCAGAGTAAGCTTCGTTAAAACTTCTAACAATATAAGTGTATTGTTCTGCTGAAGCTTTACTGATAGAAGTATCTACAAAACCAGGTGTATCTAATGGAACAGAAGTTACCCATGTAACTCCGCCAGCACTACTACTCAAACCTCTATAAACATTATAACCTTTTATATAAGCAGAGGTTACTTTGTCCCAAGAAACATAAACAGCTTCTGTGGAAGCTCTAGCTTTAAGATTTACAACTCTAGGAGGTCTT
>CAJOQX010000402.1 GCA_905236865.1 Candidatus Rifleibacteriota bacterium | reverse complement strand
ATTATCGTATATCCAGTTTGTAAGAACGTCATTCTTGCCAGAATACTTTGCTAATGCTTTAAGACCTGCCGCAATCGCAATCACATTTCTGGAAACAGAATATCTCTTTTCTGCGATTTCTAACTGATTTTCATTTACAGAAAGTTTTTCTTCAAAATCTTCTTTTATATTGTCCCTAGTTTTGAAATCAGGTTCAGGTATAGAATACCAGTCTGTTCCTGAATAATTAGTGTCAAAATATTCTTTGTTCTGTTGAATATTGTTCTTGTTTCTCTCAATATTGGCAAGCTCTAAAAGATAATAGTCCTTTTCCAAAGGCTCGTCAAAATAGGCTTTCTCAATGTCTCTAAGTATTATGCTGATTGTAGTGCCGTCACCAATAATGTGATGCAAATCCATAAACAAATAGTTATATTTTTCCGTTTCGTAAATATGACTTCGGAACAAAGGGGATTTTATCAACCTAAATGGTCTGATAAGGTCTTTTTCAATCTCTCGCATTTGTTCTTCTGTAGTAAAGACAATATCTGTTTCAGGAAGTTTCTCAGGTTTATAATCAAATACAAGCTCTCGACTTTCATTAAAACGTATAAAGAAAGACAATGCAGGGTGTGCTTTAATAACCTGTTCAACAGCCTTTTTAAGTTTATTGGTATCAACTGATTTTTTATAACGATGAAAAATAGGCAAATTCCACATTGTGCTCTTAACCTTATAAAGCTGGTAATCAAACATTGTTATCTGCATCTGGTTTAGATTATGGGGAATATGGAGTTCGTTTTCAAGCTGTTTTTCGAGAGGTTCAGCCTGATTTTGCTTGCGTAAACGCACCAAGTCAGCTAGTTTTTCTGCTGTTTTGTATTTAAAAATATCTTTAGCACTTAAATCCAAAGAATCTGCACTTACAACAACCAGCATTGTGGCAATAGAATCACCGCCAAGTTTATAGAAATCGTCTTTAATACTGATTGTTGCTGAATCCATATTTAAAGCCTTTGCAAAAGACTCACACAATTGCTTTTCTATTTCATCACGTGGAGCAACGTATTCTTCTTTATAATCGCTGATAACAGGGTTTGGCAGAGCCCGTCTATTCATTTTTCCGCTATTTGTTAATGGAATTACGTCTATCTTCATATAATACGCAGGAATCATATATGAAGGCAGATAGTCCTGCATTTTTTTATTTACTGACTCTTCGTCAAAATCAATATTTTCTTTATAATAGAGGCACACATAGGACCTTCTTTTTTCCTGTATCCCTTTTGCCGCACACCATTCAACGTTAGTTATTCTCTTAAAAGCCGCTTCTATTTCTGCAGGTTCTATACGGTTTCCGTTAATCTTAATCATATCGTTGGAACGACCGTCAAGAACGAAGTTACCATCTGGTAAACGATGAGCCAAATCGCCTGTATGGAAGAATCCGTTCACAAAAGACTTGCTTGTCTGTTCTGGCAAGTTGATATACCCTCTAGTGAAAGGTGCTAAAACGCATAATTCGCCAATAGAGCCATCCTCGATTTTATTTCCATTTTCATCAATTAAACAATAAGGAATACCATTATCATCTATATTGCCTATAGGAACAACGTCATACTTTTTATCGATAACGAAATAAGATACAAGAAATGGAAGTTCTGACATAGAGTAATGATTAACTATCGGCAAACCTTCTATATAGATTCCGTTAGCAGGTTCTGAACCTGTAAACACTACATCCAAACAATCTTTTATTTTTTCATCAAGAACTCTAATATAGGAAGGAGGCAGATAGGCTACTTTTATCTGATTATTTTTGTAGTATTCAAGCAGTTTGACAGGATTTTTTATAATTGAGTAAGGCAGAATAAAGAGCCGACAAAGCTTGTAAATACGCAAAACAACAATTTCTACAGAAGCAACGAAATTAAGCGGTGAGATTACACCATAATTCGCAGATTTAACATCAAATTTTTTTTCAGTCCAGCCAAGAGTATTGTCTAAGACTTGCAAATCTTTTCCTGACCAGCCATTAGTAAAGTTTAATAGTTTAAAAGAGCCGTATTCATGTAAAACACCCTTTGGATTACCTGTTGAACCAGATGTGTAAACAGCAAAAGCAGCATCATGGTCATCTGTTCTTACATAACCGAAATAAGGCTTTTCTTCTAATATTTCTTCCCATATTTCGTTATCTATTGTAAGTTTGCAAGAGCAATCCTTGCGTATGTATTCGATTCTTTCAGGTGCCATTGTATCTTCTGTAATAACGAATGCGGCTCCAGCTTTCAAAACACCAAGCACGGCAAGAATAATAGAAGCCCCACGTGGCAGGTTGATAAGAACAAAGTCTTCTTTTCCTATTCTTTTTTTCTTTAAATACGCATAGACTTTGCCTGATATTTCGTCACTTTCTCTCAAAGTAAATCTAGTGTTATGAGCCACATCAACAAGGAAAACTTCTTCAGGTTTATCTACAAGGTGTTTTTGCCATATTTCAAATAAATAAGGGATTTTGTTTACTTTGTCTAGATACATTTGCTTACCTTTGTAGTTTGTAGTTTGTATTAGATTAACAAATTTTTATTGAAAAAGCAATACTAGTAGAAATCATCTGATAAACCGTCATTGTAAGCAAGTAGTGACTGAAGAAGTTTTATCTGATTAAGCAAAGACCCCTATCGGTTACTTCGTAACCACTTCCCCCAGCTAAACTGGGGGAAGATCTAGGTGATGGCGAGTAGTGACTGAGGAAGTTTTAGCTGATAAGGCAAAGACCACTATCGGTTACTTCGTAACCACTTCCCCCAGCTAAAGATGTTGTGCGAAAACTGTGTTTTTAGCTCAAAATTAGATTCTTCTAATTATTTTGAAATCCCCATTAAACCCCCTTTATGAAAGGGGGGTAAGGACAATTGACCGTGCACTAAAATTTTTGTAAATTTCAAGTTTTCGCACAGCCTCTGCATTGACGGTATTTAGTTTATCTATTTTCTACTAAGTTATAAATCCAGACCCCTTTTTTTATTAAAATAAAGCCTATAATTATTTTTATGAAATCTAAGCATGAAACTAATATTAATATTGCTATAATTGATAATTCTGTGAACTTACATAACAAAAAGGCAACAGGAGCCACACAAAAACAAGTAAAAACACTATCGAATAAAAAAGTGATAAAGGTTTTTCCACCAGAACGCAAGGTAAAATAAAGAGAGTTCAATACAGCTTGAACAGGCAGATAGGCGGCATTTATTATGATAAAGTTTTTCGCTAATTCTTTTATTTCTTTTGTAGTGTTATAAAATTCAGGAATATACTTGGAAATTAAAATTATAAAAAGAGTCACTACCAAACAAATAAAAAATGAAAATTTTGTTAAAAGCATTGAATTTTTCTTAGCTTCTTCAAACTTTAAAGCCCCTAGTTGCTGACCTATTATAATACCTATGGCAGTACCCATAGCCACTACGATAACTATCACAAGGTTGTGCAAAGTCATCGCTATGTTCATTCCAGCAACTACATCAAGACCTTTAAGGGAATAACATTGAGAAACAGCTACTATACCTGCTGCCCATAGAAATTCATTCAAAAAAAGAGGTATGCTTTTAATTAATATTTCTTTAATGTTAGAGGAATATATTTTAAGGGTTTTAAAAGCTTTTGTAATATATTCATTTTTATTTTTAGCCCAAAAAGCCCACAAAATTACTGTAATAGTTTCAAGTAATCTTGATATTACTGTTGCTAATGCTGCTCCCCTAACACCCATACAAGGAAAACCGAATTTTCCAAAAATTAACAAATAATTAAAAAGAATATCGGTAACTACAGATACAAAGCCAGCACCCATTGGTTTTATGCTATCACCAGTTTCACGCAGAGAGCAAGAAAATACTTGAGTTAAAGCAAAAGGTAAAAGCCCCCAAAGCATCATCTGCAAATATTCGTCACTTAATTTTAGAGTTAGTTGTGGGTCGATTCCAGAATTAGAACCTTGCAAATACAAATTTATCAAATTTTGACCATAAAATTTAAATACAAGGGTTCCAATTAAAAAGACCAAAAAAGATAACCAAAGTTTTAGTCTGAATACATTCCAAAAGCCCTCTTTGTTTTCTTGCCCATAATACTGTGCTGCATAAATACCTGGACCAGAAACAGCTCCGAATACTGCTAGATTATATACAAAAATAAGCTGAACGGCTATTGAAACCGCCGATATGCTTTCTGTTCCAAGACTGCCAACCATAAGATTGTCGACTAAGCCAACAGCATTGGTTATTCCCATATATATCATTATGGGAGTAGCAAGCTTCAGAGCCTCTTTATAGATGTTGAGGTTATTGTTTTCGTTTAAGTTTAACATAATAAGGATTATATCATAGTTATTTCAGATTTTGTAGAAGAGCAAATAATATAGTAAACAACATAATGCTTTATACATTAAATTTCTTATTCATATAAAACCTAGTTTGCCAGATTCGTCATCCATACTCCCTATACTCTACCCCCTAACTCACTAGATTGCCACGGCTTCTTACGAAGCCTCGCAATGACGAGCCTTTTTATCTCTAATCTCTAATCTATTACGAGTTCTTTGAACGAGTCGATGTATAGCTTCATAAATCGGTTGATGTTTTCTTCTTTATAAATATTAGCTAAATAATGGGCTTCAATGCTAACTTTATCACCATCCCAAATCTTGATTTCAAGCCTTGCGGATGCGTTAAAATCATTGTGTTCAAGCTCTATAGATTCAGATTTAAGTCTTTGCCCGAAACTATCAAAATCTAAATTTCCAATATAATTCACTTCCATACAATCTGAACTGAAAACATGCTCGTATTCGGTGAAATAATCAAAGTCACAATTTTGAATACCATCATTTATTTTATTTTTGACTTCATTTAACAATTGAATTTTATTCTCTATTTTATCAAAATGAATGCCTACAGGAAGTGTCTTTATCATCAAACCCACATAATTTGCAGATTGTTTTGTTGTTCTATTGCTGTATATCCAGTTTGTAAGAACATCATTTCTACCTGAATATTTGGAAAGAGCAATCAGACCAGCCGCAATAGCCATTGCATTTCTAGTGATATTATATTTATTTTCAGCTTTTTCTAAGTCTTTTTCAGAAATAGAAAGCTCGCCATTCCATATTTTTTCTGAAGTTTCACGAGATTTGAAATCTGGTTCAGGAATAGTGTACCAGTCAATACCAGAGTAGTGTTTTTCAAAATAATCTTTATTTGTTTGAAGCTTATCGCTATTTTTTTCAATCCTTGCCAGTTCAAGGAAATAGTAATCCTTATCTAATTCCTCATTGAAATAAGCTTTTTCCAAATCACGTAAAATAATTGATATTGTCGTTCCATCGCTGATTATATGATGCATATCAAAGAACAAATAAACATATTTTTCCGTTTCAAATATAAAGCTTCTGAATAACGGTGATTTAATTATTTTGAACGGCTTTATAAGATCTTTTTCAATTTCCCGCATTTGTTCTTCTGTAGAATAGTTGATTTCTATTTCAGGGTTCATTTCTGGGCTATATTCAAAAATAATCTCGTTATTTTTATTAAAAATAACAATACAGGATAAAGCAGGGTGAGCTTCAACAACTTGTTCAATAGCTTTTTTCAATTGATTTGCATCAACTGTTTTTTCATAACGTTGTAAAAAAGGCAAATTCCACATCGTGCCCTTAACTTTGTAAAGCTGGTAATCAAAGATTTTAACCTGCATTGCATTTAGTTTATGGGGGATATGCAGTTCGTTTTCAAGCTGTTTATCTAATGGTTCTGCCTGATTAGACTTCCTTTTACTAACTAGATTTGCTATTTTTTCTACGGTTTTGCATTTAAAAATATCTTTTGCACTTAAATCAAAACCATCTAGGTTTGTAACAACCAGCATTGTAGCAATAGAATCACCGCCAAGTTTATAAAAATCGTCTTTTATACTTATTGTTTCTGCGGTTATATTCAACGCTTTGGCAAAAGATTCACATAAAAGCTTTTCCAGATCATCTCTTGGAGCAATATACTCATTCTTAAAGTCAAGTATTACAGGGTCAGGAAGAGCTTTTCTATTCATTTTTCCACTATTAGTTAATGGAATATCGTCTATTTTCATATAATAAGCAGGAATCATATATGAAGGCAGAATTTCCTGCAACTTTTTATTAACTGACTCCTCGTCAAATTCAATATTTTCT
>CAJOQX010000401.1 GCA_905236865.1 Candidatus Rifleibacteriota bacterium | reverse complement strand
TCCTGTTTATGGTGCAAGACCTTTGAAGAGATTGATACAGAGAGAATTAGATACAATCTTGGCAAAAGGTCTTATTGGCGGTGCCATTTGCGATAATACTACAGTAGAAATTGTTGTTGACGACAACGATTCTCTCAAAGTTAAATAATAAAAACAAAAAAGTCTGATTGATAAATCAGGCTTTTTTGTTTTTAGAATTCATGTAAATATTAGACTAAAATACATAGTTTATGTAAGAACCGATATTAATCTGTTCCATAACTATTATTAAATTCATTACTTCGTAGCTAAATATCTAAAATTTGTCACTTATTATGCCTCTTTCAGAAATTCACAATTTTCAGTAGTTCTATAATTTACTATTACTATTTGTCAATTTGCCTATTGACTTTATAATTAAAAATGCTGTATCTAACTAGAATATCTAAGAGATTAAACGTGATATATCAAGCTAAACTTGGTGTAATGAGTGATAAGCTCTAAAAAAAAGAATAGGTTACGCAAATGGAAAAACACAAAATTCTATCAGTTATATTTGGCCTAATAAGCATGACTGTTTGTGCACAGTCTATTCCTGTTTCTCTTGAAAATGTAACTCAAAGAGAATTTAAAGACTTGTTACAAGTGCAGGGCACTGTTGAAGCAGTAAATATTGCCAGAGTTTCCCCTAGAATATCAGGTCCAATCGAAGCTATATACGTAAAAGAAGGCGACAAAGTAGTTGCTGATAAGACAAAGCTTTTTATAATTGACCCTTTAAAACTTGAAAAAAATTTGGAAATACGCAAACAAGAAGTTGTTATAGCCCGTCTTGCTTTAAAAGAAAAAGAAGCTCAATTAAAGCAGGTTTCAGCAGATTACGAAAAATCCAAAATTGACGCTAAACGTGCTAGACTTTTATGGGAAGACCGTTCTACAAGTCAAGACAATTATGAAAAGGCTCAACTCAAATTTAAGGTTAGCGAAGCAAACTTTGAACACGTAAATACTCTTATTGACCTTTCCAGAGAACAACTAGCAAAAGCACAGATTGCTTTAACGATTGCAGAAAAAGACTACTCAGACTCAACAGTTTATTCCCCCTTAACTGGCGTTGTATCTGAAAAGTTACAAGAGCCTGGCGAAATGGCAGCAGCAGGAAAACCAATTATAATCGTTAAAGACCCAAAAGATACTGAAGTGACCGCATATTTACCAGCAGAGTTTTATCATAAAGTTGTTGTTGAAGAAACTCCAGTAAAAATAAAAAGCTTTATAGATATCCCAGAAGAAGCAAAAGTTACATACAAAAGCCCTGAAATATCACCTGAACTAAGGACTTTCAAGATTAAATGTCACACTTTGAATGAAAGCAAATTTATGGTTCCTGGTGGTCTAGCTAATTTAACTTTGGTTCTTGAAACTCGCTCTGGTCTTGCCGTTCCCACATCCGCTTTAGTAAATCGTGATGGTAGCAAAGCAATTTTTATAGAGAAAAATGGTAAAGCTAAGTTAATAAAAGTCAATGTTGGACTTGAAAATGAAGGATTTACAGAAATAATAAACGACCAACTAAAATTTGGTGACAAAGTTATTGTTACCGGTCAGCACATGGTCAACGATGGCTCTCCTGTTTCAGTTTCTAATGAAAAAAAATAATGTAGTAATCCTTTATTGAAACAGAAATTACTACCCAAAAACACTATCAATCGCCAATATAATTTGTCTGTTTTACGCTCTAAATCTGACTTTTATAGAAGGCAAACGGGGTTGGGAATCGAAGAGAAGAATCTGCTGTAATAAAGGATTTGGAAGGTTTGCACTCCGATTAAGAATTACAAAAATCGCTAATAGTTCGCTATTTGAAATAAATAGAATAATTTAGTGACAATTACTATTATCAAGTTTCCTGAAGATGCTTTTCTAATTTATCATAAAAATCGCACATATCAGTTTGTAGCTAATTCTTTAGTAGATGCTTCAAATTTGGCAACCGACATACCCATTTCTTTTGCAGCCTGTTGAATAGTAAGCAAACCTTTATTGATAAGCCTAGTTAAAAGTTCTAGCTGACCTTTTACTTTTCCTTGTTCATGTAGTTTATCTATTAAATTGTTCATTGTTATTTTTTCTCCTTCGTTTACGTTAGACCACTTCTCAACTGCTTCAACAGCACTATCGTCATTGGTTAAAGCATATATTAAATTTGCAAATTCGTAAGCATGGTCTAATGTTCGAGGGTCTACCTCATAGTCTGGATCTTTCTGTTTCTTGAGCCAGTCTATTAAAGACCTGAAATCGCTCTTGAATAGTTTTACTTGTTCATCTGGCAGGTTGGATAAATCTATCAGGTTAATCTTGTAATCACTTACAAAGGGTTTAAACTCTGGTCTTAGCGTAAGAACATCCAG
>CAJOQX010000400.1 GCA_905236865.1 Candidatus Rifleibacteriota bacterium | reverse complement strand
GATAAGAGGTGAGAGATGAGGGTGTAAAAAAGAAGACGAGTATTAGTAATATTGGTGAAGTAATTCTAGAAATGATTTTTTCATTTCTTTGAAAAGTCTTTCATTTTTGGTAAAAAAATCATTTGGAGCTAGATTAAATCCCTTGGTAATATTGTTTTTATCAATTATCATTCCTGTCGATTTTGCTAAATCTTTAACTTTATCATCATAACATATCAATTTAGTTGGCAAACCGCTTCTAAGCATAGCCAAAGCAACATGATACCTCATTGCAATACCGCAATTTAAATTTTTACATTCATTAGCAAATTCTGTAAAAATAGTCGGATTTTTAACATCTTTTAAGCTTGAAATATTTCTAATTAGTTCAATATCAAATTTTCTAGCAGATAAGCCTATTTTTTCCCAATTAAATTTATTAATTATTTCAATTGCATTGTTTAAAAGATTTTTATCTTTCCATTGCCTTAAATTTACTCCTAAATATCCGTTTTTATCATTTTCTATTTTTTCTATAGGGAAATGCCAAGTCCAATCAGTACCAAGCCTTACATTTGCATTTGGAAGTAAACTTTCATATAAATTATAAGAAGTTTCATCTCTAACATAAGCAATTTTAACAAATCTTAAAGCTTTTTTTACCAATTCTTTTGCTTTATCAGAGCGTAACGGTCCTAGTCCTGCACCATAAAGAACAGGTGTAGACCCCATTTTTGCAGCTAAAATAATTCTATATGCAAAGAAGCTTACACCTTCCCACGACCAGTCCTGAAGAATACCACCAGTAAAAATAGTTATAGGGGAGTTATAAGCAACTTTTAAAAATAGTGGTATAGAAAGAAAACCTTTCCTTTTTATATCTTTTCCGTAATTATGTTGCGAATTACTAGTTATTATTGGTTTTATACCTTTAGGAAGGTTTTCACATATAGCTTTTAATATAGCTTCATCACCAAGATTTCCCTCGCCAAAGAAACCTGTAATCAATATACTTTTCATTTTTAATTACCTCATTTATTTACTTCTAAAATTATGATAAAAAGCGTAACAATCCATTGAGTTAAGGTAAAATGGCATGGCGTTGGGCATTTTCATATTATAATTTACCATACAACATTCATTGTTATCTTTCAGTTCCACAAAAGGCGTAATCTCACCGCAAATAAATCACTGTAGATATTGCAATAAAAACTCTACCCTGTCACTCCAAGAAGGAACAATTATATTCGATAATTTTTTTTCTCGTCTTTTAAATGTTTTTATAGACATTTTAGCATCATTAATATCTTTTATAAAAAAGTTAATCATTTTATTAGGATGTAAAGCTTCGATATCTGGTGCCCAAATATCTAAGCCAGCAGAGGCATAATCATAAGCTTTTATAGGATCAACACCTTTTATTAGCTCTATATCTTTAAAAGGTATTAATCCTATCTGGCAATCTTTCATTAATTCAAAAAGTTTAGTTGAGTTTAATTTTCCATGAAAAATTACATTTTTTATAGCTATCAATTCTTTAAAATATTTTCCTCGTCCAGTTCCAGCAATATGGAGTTCTACATTATCAATAGTTGTAAGCATCTTTAGCCAATCTATGTCAACCCATTCATAATGAGCTCCTGAAGAGAGTAGTTTTATTTTATTATTATTTATAATTTCGTTGTTTAATATTGGTATTTGTAATTTTTTAAAAAACGTTGCATTAGGGACTAACAATGATTTTTTCTTTTGTTCCAAGGTAAAATGCTCTTTTAAATATGGGTGAGAAATAGTTATTAAATTTGCAACAGTAGCTATTTTTTGTTCATAATATTGCCATATTTTCGATATTTGATTTGGAAAATTTCCATGCAAATCGCAACAGTCATAAATAATTTTTGCCCATTTGTATTCTGCAATTTTTGCCCAAGAAGGGTCTGCTATCCAAAGTATTATTTTATTTTCATTTAAATGTAATTTTTTTTTCAAGAGTTTAAAAGCTATTGTTACTAATATATTTTGTAGAAACGGATAAGATGTGGCTTTAAATGGAATTTTTATGTCGATTATTTTTAAATTTGTTGAGTTTTTGTTAATTTTACAAGAAAAACCATTAGAACATAAAGGATTTATATAGTAAACAAAATAACCTCTTTTAGCTAATTCTATAGTAATTCCTTGATGACGCTGTTTTAAAGCATCATATTTTACAGGTGAAATAAATAATATATTTTTTTTAGACATATTTTCATTATTCTAATAAAGTATTATCAGCAAAACCCATAATTACTATAGCAAATCACTTTGGCATTTACAATTGCAAGATATAGTTAGATGTCTTAAAATCCATTTTTTTGTTATTTCATTGTCATACTATATTATTATGGCAAATGCAAACTTTTTCAAAAACTAAACAAAGACTGTTTTGTTGTTTTTAAAGGTGGCCATTCTAAAATGGTTTCGGATTTTTCTAATATCATTTCTAATATTGATTTTACTTTTTTTTGGATTCCAAAGCAGTGACTTTCTCTTGTTCCTGCAACATTTAATATTTTGGGTTTATATTTTTCAAGCCATTTTAATATTTTTTTGCAGTAATTTTTTAGCTGTCGTCCTTTAAATAAATCTAAATTGTATTTATCTAATATTACAACATAATATGGCTTTTTCATGGCTATACAAAATTTTGTAGTCAATAAACTTCCTTTAGAATTTATATCAGAAGAAAAAATAATAGTAGCATCAGAATCTCTTATATTCATTCTAGTTCTTGCAGGGTAAAGAGAAACATTGGTTTCTCGTAATAAATAACAAAATGGAATAACACCATCTTCTGCTTTTCTGCCGAAAGGACACCATCCTCCATGTTTTATTCCTTTTTGTATAGCGAAGTCTAGTGCTCCACGATCAGCACCAGTTTGTCCACCAGATATTATTATTGAGATTTTATATTTTTTTATACACATGATTTAGAGAGGTGAGAGACTGATGGCTCTCGTGGTAAATAGTAGGTAAAAAGGCTAAAAGCCTTTTAGGTGAAAGGAAAATAGAAAAGTCAATCAAAGCAGGGCGTGGTAAATGGTGAATTGATAGATTCGCCATTTACCTTCTATTGCTTAGCCTCCTCTATGCAGTCATAGCCATTTGCGGAAAGAGAACACAACTTTGATATTTGTGCATTTCTTCATCATTATTGCCATCACAAAGTGGTGCAAGGCATTCCTTTTCAAATAAAGCATCAAACATATAAAGTTGATTTATATGTTCTTTGGTCATTATTAGCCACATTTCTTTTCTTTTTTCATAAGGAGCGTTTTCAAAAAGATAACAAAGAAGTTCAGACAATCCTTTTTGAACAAGGTTTTCCATAGTGGTTAAAGCATTAGCTAAGGCAAATCTATCTTTTTGTGCTATAAAAGATAAAACCCACAAATCTCTACCACATAAGCCGCCTTTTGAAACACTTCTAGCACAATCATTATTACAAAGAAAAATGTTTCTAAAATGCAAAGGTATTTTTGCCATCATTTCAGTTTTAAAGCATTTTGAATCTATATTGAGAGGACAATTAGCACATTTCATCTTATATTTCCTCCTTAACAATTGTAGCTATTCTTATAGTATCTGCCAGCATATTGATTAGAAATAATAGCATCAACGTATTTTGAACGTATTACGCTGCTTGTAGCAGTAAAATTATTTAGTTCTTCAAGACCACAGGCGGCAAAAATAGGATTAAGCATCCAAAGACTTCTAGGTTCATTTTCTTCGAGCCAGTTCCACATTTTTATTCTGAGTTCTTGTTGAGCAGCTTGAAATAAAGATATAAGTAAAGCTCTATCACGTCCTATAAGGGCTGTTCTTAAAGATTCAAAAGCTAAACCTTCAGCAAGTTCATCTTTATGAAAAAGGTTTTCTATTACATAGTAATCCATGAAACATCTAGTTCCAATATTCTTAGCACAGAAATTGTCAGAACAATGATTATTTGAATTTTTGCAAATAGGATTGTCACATTTGGGGGCATTGGTATTATTAGCTGGATTAAAAGGACAATTATTACAACACATCATAATATTTTTCTCCTTTCTGTTTAATATGCATAGGCATTTGAAGATTCTTTAACTTGATGTCTTACTGGTTTTTTGCTAGCAGAGTATTTTGTTTTACTAGGTTTGACTACTTCACAAAGATTAGTGTCATCATCTTCTTCTATTTCTTCAATATCTTCAATATTTTCTTCGTTATTATTGTGGTTAGAATTTTCTAGAAAAACGACATTAGTAGTGTTAATACGAGTTATATACTGTTTTTTCCCCTGTTTATCATTGTATTGGTCTGTTTCAATACGACCTTCAATCATAACAGCATTGCCCTTTTGTAAAAATTTAACACAATTTTCAGCCAAATTTCCCCAAGCAATAATGTTTATAAAATTAGTTTTCTTTGTCAATTTACCGTTTTTGTCTTTCCAAAAGTCATTTATGGCAATTGACATATTTGTGAACTTACGATTTGAAGTTGTTGTCTTCAATTCTGGGTCACGAGTAAGGTTACCAGCTACAATTACACGATTTAAACTTATCATACTTTTTTCTCCTTAGAGATTCTTATAAAATTTCGTGCAATTTTTTTATTTGCACATATACTAATCATTTGAAAAAGGAAAATTGGACAAAAATTTTTAAAAAAATTCATTGTTTTTTTATCGTTTTTAAATAACTTTTTTTAATTAACTTCCTAAAAATAAATATGAAGTGAGAAAGAAGGATTTGTATCTTGAGAAAGATTGTTTTGGTTGCAATATTAACAGGTTTATTACTCCCGTCGTTATCTTATGCCGACAGCTCTGGCTTTTACTCGAAAAATAGGAAAGCACAAGTTAATCGAAAATGGAGTTTAGAAGCTCTCGGCTGGAACACAGCTATGGATGGTCATTTTAAAGTAGCTACAGATAATAATCCAGCCCAAGGTCAAAGAATTGATATAAAGAAAGACACAACGGAACTCGATAGAGAAAAGGCATTTGGAATAAATTGTGTTTATGAAGCAACAAAAAGGGTTTCTTTTGCTTTTAATATGTTAGATATTAAACATGAAGGTCGTTTAGGGGTTGCAAGGACATTTAAAGGAAGAAACTATGTAGCTGGATCTAAATTTAAAATAAAAGACAATATCTATGATTTTCTTATGGACTATCGTTTATGGCATAGGGTTTATAAAGATGGTATAGAAAAAAATAAGATATCATTATTACTTGGCGTAAAGACTTCTGATTTAGATTTCATTATGGAAGGAAATGTATTTGGTGGAGCAGGAACTCAAAAGGTTAATTATGACAAATCATTGCCAATTCCTTATGTAGGTCTTGAATATGGAACTTTTATAGGAAGAGAATTGTATTTTAAAGCAAATGTTAGAGCTATTAGTGCAAATGTAAAAGATTATGAAGCCTCACACAGTGATTATACTCTATCGTTAGCATATAGATTAAGTGGTGATGATTGTAGTCATGATATGTTATTAGATGTAGGTTATAAATCTATAATATATGATGTTGAAAGTGACAAATTAGGCAACGACATAGATATAGAATATTCAGGTCCTTACATTGGATTTGATATGTTGTTCTAATCTATTATTTAATTCACCCCCCCCTTATATTATAATACATTTAGCCATCTTTTTGCGATTACAACCTTTGCAGAAAGATGGCATTTTATATATAAGTTTAATAGATTTGCATTAAAAAAAATAATAATTGTCATATTGCAAAATACTTATGCAAAAAAATACTCATCATTTAAATTCAAAAAATTGTCAAAAAATGTTTAGTATGTTATTATCTAAAAGTTAAATTTTAGATTTTTCCTAATAGGCATAAACAGGAGGGCTTGTTTTGGCTATACGAACTACAAAAGATACCGTAGTTTCTTGGGGTTTTTTATCACCTTTCATGATTCTATTTTTGGTATTTCTGGTATTCCCAATTTTTTATTCGTTTTATCTTAGTTTTCTAGGCACACCTACAGACTTTAGTCTTGCAAATATGAAGTTTGTTGGGGTTCAAAACTATATAAAAATAATTAAAGACTATCAGTTTTGGTCGTCTTTAATCGTAACTGCTATATATGCTTTGATAAACATACCTGCTGGTATTATTGTTTCATTAGCATTAGCTCTTTTATTAGACAATAAGCTTTTTGGAAAAAGCTTTTTCAGAAGTGCTTTCTTCCTGCCAAACATTTTGGATATGTTGGTTGTAGGTGTTATCTGGGCTTTGATTTATGCTCCAAAATTTGGGGTTTTAGCACAAATAAGTTCTGTTTTTCTTGGAGAAAACAACTTCTTTAACACTACAGGTTTACTTGGAAGTCCATATACAGCATTGTTAGCGGTTATTTTTGCAATGACTCTTAAAGGTGCTGGTTTTGGAATGGTATTGTTTTTGGCAGCCCTCCAAAACATTCCAGCCGATGTTTATGAAGCGGCAGATATAGATGGAGCCAATGAATGGCAAAAATTCTATTTAATAACCGTCCCCTTGCTTAAGCCTATTATTTTCTTTATGGTTATCACAGGTATTATAGGCTCTCTTAACGCTTTTACAGAAATATATGCGATGACTTCAGGCGGTCCTCAAGTAGTTATTGGCGGACAAGCCTTGGGTTCAACATCTGTAGCTGGTTATTATCTATACAAGCAGTTTGATGCAGGAAATTACGGATATGCTGCCGCAATATCTTACATTATGCTTATAATCACACTTACCATAACATATATCCAAAGTAAGCTAACTGCTAAGAAAGCAGGTGCTAAAAAATGAAAAATCCTATATTTAGAGTTATCTCTTTTGTAATTTTACTCGCAATAATGATTACTATGACTTTTAGCATATCAGGGCAGCTGTTTAAGTTTGCTGCAATGGTATTGACTGCTTCTTCGGCAACTGAACTACAAGAAAAAGAAGCAAACAAGAAAGTCTTTGAATATGCCAACGAAATAATAGTAGATGTTCTAAGTAACGATGCGGTGGCTTTTGGCATCTCTAAAGAAGACGAAATAAAAATTGATGCTTATAAAAATAAACTTGAAACGTTAAAGAAAAAAGATGATGTAGTAGGAGCTTACAAACTTACAGAACAAGCAGTAAAAGATGCAAATTCTTTTATTAAATCAAAAAAATTGAATCCAGAAGATTCCAAAGCAAAACTATTCTTAGAAAAGAATGAAAAGATTTATAATAGCTTTAAATTGCTAAAATCACCAGCTGTGGAATTAGACAGATTAGGCCCTCTATATAGAGGTTTAGCATTGTTGTTCACAATAGCTTGTGCTTTATTTGTATTGAAAAAATATACAGAAACTAAAATAAAAGATAGACTTCAATTTTTAAAGAAGATGATTATTTATGAAGCTCTAACTGCTGGAGTTTGTGTGGTATTGTTCCCATTCTTCTGGATGCTTTGTACCGCATTTAAACCTTCAGGACAAGAATTGGTTATAAATGATTCTAATCCATTCGATATTGTGCCTACTTCACCAACCCTTAACAATTTCCGTAGAGTTTTAAAAATTGATGACAAAGCATCAGAAATGATGAAACGAGTCAATGATCCAATTGAAAACAAAAAGCACTTCGGAACTTACTTCATGAATAGCTTACTTGTTTCTACAACAGCAGCATTTTTAGTAACACTTTTTGCTTCAATGGGAGCTTATGTGTTCTCCAAAAAAAATCTTCCATATAAGAGTACTATATTCAGAGTATTGCTTATGTCTATGATGATTCCAGGCATGATGTTTATGGTTCCACAATTCTTTATGATTTGTAAAATGGGTTTATTCGGTACAAAATGGGCAATGTTCATGCCACACCTAGCTTCTGTTTTTGGTATATTTATGCTTAAGCAGTTTATGGATACAATTCCAGATTCGTTACTAGAAGCAGCCCAAATAGATGGTGCAAGTGAATGGCAGGTATTTAGAATAGTTATAATTCCATTGTCATTGCCAATTATTTTGACATTGTTCTTATTGACTTTCCTCTCTAACTGGTCAAACTTCTTATGGCAACTAATAGTAACTGATTTTGAAAATCCTTTAAGTGTTACATTACCTGTAGGTTTGGCTTTATTCAGAGGTCAATACACATCTGAACTTGGTTTGATTATGTCGGCATCTTGCTTCTCAATCGTTCCAATTGCAGTATTGTTCTTGTTTGCACAGCGTTACTTCATAGAAGGTATGACTGCTGGTGCTGTTAAGGAATAAGGGAGGCTTTGTATGAAGGAAAAAATATGTATTATAGCCGTTGTGATAGCTTATGCAGTTTTGTGTTGGTATGGTTGGGGTTCTTCTTCTAGTATGAATACAACTGCTGATGGTAAGACTATTCTTACTTTTTGGCATACTTATGGTGACGATGAAGAAGTTATTCTTCGTGAAGTTATTGCAAAATGGGAAGCTATGTCAGAAAATGCCAGCTTTACTGTAAGACCTGTAAGAATACCTTTTGAAGGTCATAAACCTAAAATAAGAACAGCTCTTACTGTTGGTCAGGGACCTGATATGGCTCGTGTAGACTGGTCATTTGTTTGTGAACTAGCAAGAAAAAATTCTGTAGCTGATTTGGGAACTCTAGGTTTTGATTCTATCAGAAATCAATATCTTGAAGCTCCGCTTAATGC
Source organism: Candidatus Rifleibacteriota bacterium (assembly GCA_905236865.1). Taxonomy (GTDB): domain Bacteria; phylum Muiribacteriota; class Ozemobacteria; order Ozemobacterales; family Ozemobacteraceae; genus RUG334. Next base: position 3,504 of record CAJOQX010000400.1, on the reverse strand, counting down.
TTGTTGTGTAGATGGCAAATATTATGGTTTGCCAGATCAAAGTAACTGTGTAGCATTATTCTATAATAGAACAATATTTAAGGAACTTGGAATGTTGCCACAAGATTCTGTTTACAAATACGGAGAACTTATTGCCAACAAACCATTTCCACGAACTTGGACAGAATTTGCAACCTTTGCTAAAGAATTTAAAGCGAAATCAAATGGACGTGATTCTTTTGCCATCATGAATACTCTTTGGTGGAATTTGGCTATTTTTAATACATACGGAGCAAAAATAGTTGATGGGAATAACTGTGTTATAGATTCTCCTGCTACTATTGAAGCTTTAGAAATGTTAGCTAGTCTCTACAAAGAAGGTTTAGAAGCTGGCGGTTGGAAACCTGGTGCAATTACTCCAGAACAAGGTTTTGTCAATGGTAAGTATGCTATGATTTTAATGGGACCTTGGAATCTTAAACGTTTCAAGGAAGATTTGAAACTTGACTTCGGTATTGCTTTAATACCTGGTGGTCATACTGCTGCAGATACTTCTTCTAATGTTGGTGGTACTGATGTTGTTATATTTAACGACAAGCCCGAAGAACGTCAAAAAGCTTCTTATCGTTTCTTAACTTACTTTACAAATGCAGAAAATCAAGCTAACTGGTGTCTAAAACTCAATCAGTTGCCAATAAACAATGGGGCTTACGATTTAGTTAAATTTGAAGATCAACATCAAATTGCTTTCATGGCACAAATGAAGAAAACAAAACCAAATCCTGTTGTAAAAGATTTTGGTTTACTAGAAGACATTGTTAATCCTGAAATAGAAACAATTCTTCAAGGAAGTAAATCGGCTAGTGCTGGTGTTGCAAGTATAAAAACACGAGTTCAAGCTTTAATTAACGAAAACTAACAAGTGCATAAGCACCCTTAGCTCAGTTGGATAGAGCGTTTGCCTCCGGAGCAAAAGGCCGCGCGTTCAAATCGCGCAGGGTGCGGTTGCTTATTATATGAAATGACAGAAATAAACAACAATATAACCAAAAGAAAAAGAGTAAGATTTTCTACTGAGATTATGTTTATTTTGTCGGTTGTTTTTTGTATTGGATTATCTTGGATTTATCTTGCTAGATATAATGATATATTAAGTTTACAACAAACAGAACAGGAGCAGAAAGAACGTATCGAAGACTTAGAACGTGAAAATCGTATGTTAAAAGAAAATCTAGATATGCTCTCAACTCCAGAAGGTATAGAACGACTTGCAAGAGAACGTTTAGGTCTCGTAAAACCAGAAGAAGTTGTTGTTTATACAATAGACGACAAAAACGAACCTATAACAGCTTCTGATTCGGTAGTTATAAATAATTCTTTTGAATAAAACAAAAAATTTCTATAGCCAAAACAAAATGCAGTTAAAATTACAAACAATAATACTTTCAATAATTTTAACTGCTTTTCTATTTTCTTTTAATAATATTATATTTGCTAATAATTCTACAGAATCATTAAAAATAGAAAATACAGCAAATTTAGTTTTTGATGAAACAAATCTTCCACAAAAACTTCTTTATCCAGATTTCTTCAAAACAAGAGATGAGTTAAACTGGTCAAATATAAAAAATGAATTAGATTTTAAATTTAAATATCTAAGAGGAATCAGACCTGTAAAAGAATATAATCGTTGCCATTGGCTTCAGAGAAAAATTACAAAATTTATCAAAGAAGCAATAATTAATGGAAAATTAAAGATTGAAAAAATTGATAATGATTTTTTGTTTAAAAAAGGTTCTGAAATTGAAAGAGTTTTATCTTTACCATCAGCTCCGACCAAAATGTGTGAATATCACTCTTATGGAGACTTAACAAAGGATTGTGTGATTTATTGCGATTATCATGGAATAGACTACGAAAGCGATTTCTTTAAAAAACATCAAAAGCAACTAGAAGCTTCAAAACCATTTATCACTTCTGAAGATATAGCTGAATTAATAATTTTCCTACCAACTTTTATAATTTTTATTATAGTCTTATTTTTACTTTTTCATAAAAAAAGAAAGCACCAACAAGCGAGGCAATAAAAATGCGTGAAATGAAAGAAAATAAACAAGAAAAAGCCAAAGTAATGGCAATCGCTGTCCAAAAACCAAATCAAAGCGATAGCGAAATGGAAAATTCTATAAACGAATTGTCAGAATTGCTTAAAACACTTGGTGCTGTATTGGTTGGCCAAATCGTTCAAAAAAGAGAAGCCGCTTCTAGAACTGAGTATCTAGGAACAGGTAAGCTAGAAGAGGCAAAAATGATGGCTGAAAGATTAGAAGCGGAATATGTTGTCGCAGATGATGAATTAAGTGCAATGCAAATGAGAAACATTGAAAAAGCAATTGGACTTAGAGTAAAAGATAGAACTTCTGTTATCTTAGATATTTTTGCAGCTCACGCTTCGACTCGTGAAGGAAAACTACAAGTAGAACTTGCTATGCTTCATTATCAGTATCCACGTCTTTTGAAAATGTGGACACATCTTGAAAGACAGCGTGGCGGTATAGGTTTAAAAGGACCTGGCGAAACACAATTAGAAACAGATAGACGTATTATAAGTACAAAAATAAAGAAACTTGAAGAAGAACTAGATAAAGTAGCCAAATCACGTGAACAGCAAGGGAAAAAACGTGTAGATAGATTTGCACCACTTTTTTCATTAGTTGGATATACAAACGCTGGTAAATCAACATTACTAAATGCTATTTCTGGAAGCAATGTGCAAATGTGTAATGGTTTGTTTACAACATTAGACCCAACTGCAAGAAGAATTGATTTAAAAGATGGATATTGGTGTATAGTTTCAGATACAGTAGGTTTCATAAGAAAACTTCCGCATCTTTTGGTAAACGCTTTTAAAGCCACATTAGAAAGTGTTGTTCAATCGGAAGTTCTACTCATTGTTTGTGATATATCAGACCCAGAATTTAGAGAACATCTTGAAGCTGTTGAAAAGGTGTTGCATGAAATTGGAGCTGCAAATCACGAAAAAATCTATATTTTTAATAAAATAGACAAAGGGCAGGTCGTTTCTGATGAGTTGCTTGAAGCTGCTTATCCAAATCATATAAAAATTTCAGCGATAAATAATATAAATTTAGATATTTTACTAACAAAAATAGCTGAAATAATGAAACGATACCGCAAAAGAGTAAAGATTGTTTTACCTGTTGGAAATCAGTTTATGGGTGATATTATGAGCATTGGAAAAGTTTATTCACAAGAATGGGGTTCTGGAGTGGTAACAATAGATGCCGAACTTCCTAATACTTATTTGAATATGCTCAAAACTATGCCAAAGATAGAGATAGAAGAAAATGGCAAAATATAAAAACTAAGAATTTGTTAAAAATACAATGTGTGGAGTAATGTCCTCGCCCCCTTTTATATAACCGCCAAGGATGGCGGTATGCAAGCGAGCGACAGGAGGTCAGCGAGTCGCAAAGGGGGACTAAGGGGGATTTTAAAATAATT
>CAJOQX010000399.1 GCA_905236865.1 Candidatus Rifleibacteriota bacterium | reverse complement strand
CAGAGGTCGCAAGAGGAGAAATATGTCGAACAAGCGAACTGTCATTGTATGTTTTATATTTTTTCTAGATGGACTTCGTTTTGCTTTCAGCAACGCCACGCCTGCCTATTGAAGGCTCACAATGACGTATCTGAAAGACTGATTAATAGCAAAAAAAGTTTGCGTTTGCCCTGCTTATTCTCTTTCTAAATATTGTATATTTTTTATCATTATGATAATATTTATGATAGTTTGATAAATTTACCCTGATTGAAGGTGTTTTAATGTTCAAAAATTTTCTTAAATATTCATTAGCTGTGATTTTAGCTTTTGCAATTTTTACAGTTGCAACAAATAAAAATGTTTTTGCTGCTACAACTAACCTTACTTATTTTAAGTCTCTAGACCTTATACGTAAAGTATTAGAGTTAATTAAGTCTGACTATGTAGATGAAAACGTAGACGAACAGAAACTTATATATGGTGCAATCGAAGGTATGCTTAAAAAACTAGACGATCCATATACTAGATTCATGGAACCCAAAAACTTTGCTGATATGCAAACAGAAACTCAGGGTGAATTTGGCGGTCTAGGTATAGTTATTTCTGTTAAAGATCGTATGCTAACTGTTATTTCACCAATTGATGATACTCCAGCTGCACGTGCAGGTATTATGGCTGGCGATATGATTATAAAAATAGATGGGAAGGATGCTATAGATATTCCTTTACATGATGCAGTAAACCTTTTAAGAGGTCCTGCTGGAACAAAAGTAACTGTTACAATTATGCGTGAAGGTTCAAAAAATACTAAGGATTATGAACTTGAACGTCAGATAATTAAAGTTCCAAGCATTAAATATTGGACTATAGGTTCTGATATTGGTTATATTAGATTAACTCAGTTTATCCAAACTTCATCAGAAGATTTGGAAAAAGCTATGATAAATCTTGAAAAACATGGAGTTAAATCTATAATCCTCGACCTTCGTAATAATCCTGGCGGTTTACTTACAGCAGCTGTGGAAGTCGGCAGAAAATTCATTTCCAAAGGTGATATAGTTTCTATAAAAGGTCGTGATGGGGAACAGAATACTTATAGTTCTTTCTACAAATATCATCCTACATTGCCTCTTATAGTTTTGATTAACGAAGGGTCAGCTTCAGCTTCTGAAATTGTTGCTGGTGCAATAAAAGACAATAAACGTGGTTTATTGTTAGGTAAAAAATCATTTGGAAAAGGTTCTGTTCAAACTGTTATTTCTTTGAATGACGGTTCTGCAATGGCACTTACTACAGCTCTTTATTACACTCCATCAGGTGTAAACATACATAAAACAGGTATCAAACCCGATATAGAAGTAGATTTGCCTAAATTTGATGAATCAAAAACAGATGAAATCAAAAAGAAAATAGAAACTGACCAAAAGTTTTTGCAACTTCTTAGCAATGCTCCTCATCAAGATAAAACAGCTACAGATACTTATAAGGCAGAATTAGCTTCTGGTTCAATCATTATTAACTATGTTAATAGAAATGCTTCTGAAACACATAAACTTAGCGGTTTCGTTGAACCACCTGATAGTCTAGCTCATGGCAAACTTGAAGAATATGTTATCAATCCTTATGATACACAGCTTCAAAGAGCAATTGACATATTAAAATCTACTAATATCTTCCTAACAATAGTAGACTCCAAGAACTAATTAATGAATAACAGCAGTCACTTTGATATTCATCAAGGTGACTGTTTTTTTATTTTTATTTTACAAATATGAACATTCTCTCTCAAATATATTCTTCTCTTTCTTGTCTAGAAAGAAACTTTTTTGATTTATTTTACTTTTTAAAGCATAGGACTAAGGCAAAAGTAATATCTATAGGTAATTTGAGCATGGGTGGAACAGGTAAAACCCCTGTCTTATTTGAAATTCTACAAGAGCTGCAACAACAAAAACCAAATTTAAAAATAATGGTTTTAACTCGTGGTTATCGTTGTCCTTATGAAAACTCTTTTTATGAGCTTTATGGAAAAAAGAAACACCCTTTTGAACTTACCGATGAAGCTTTAATATTGAATAAGCGTTTTCCTAATATTCCTGTAATGGTAGGAAAAAACAGACACCATTCTGCAATAATAGGCGAAATACGTTATAATCCTGATTTGATTCTTTTGGATGATGGTTTTCAATATAGACGAATCTATAAAGATTTTGATTTTATATTATGGGATGCTATGTCTAAGCCGAGCGAAGCTCAACTTATTCCTTATGGTCGTTTACGCGAGCCTATAGAACGGTTAAAACAAGCGAATATAATATTATTAACCAGATGTGAATCTGCTTCAAAAGAACAAATTAGATATTGGGAAGATTGGTTAAAAGAAAAAGCTCCTAATATTCCAATAATAAAAACTCAAACAATTTGTGAAGGTTTATTTAAATATGATGGTAAAGCAATTACTTATAATAAAGGAACAGAGTTTTTGGCTTTTTCTGCAATCGGTCGTCCAGAAAGCTTTTATAAACAACTAGAGCAATGCGGATATACTATTTCTTTAAAAAGAGAATTTAGAGATCATCATAGATTTTCAGAAAAAGATTTGGAAAATCTGATGAAAGAATCTGAAGAAAAGAATTTACAATTAGTTTGTACAGAAAAAGATGCAATTAAAATAAATGCTGAATTAGCTAAAAAAATGAATCTAAATATTCTTAGAATAAAAGCTGTACCCTTAGACCAAAAAAGTTTTATATCGCTTTTTTAAAAGTCACCAATTTCGTCAAGTTTTCCTTTGATATAACCCTTTATACTAATAGCTTGTACTACAAACCTTCAATTTGTACAGGGCAAACGCAAACTTTATCTTTTATTGATAAGGTTTTCATAGATTGCCACGGCTCTACGAGCCTCGCAATGACGTTATAATTGCGGTTGATAGTGAGACGCGAGACTTTTTTCTCCGAATAAGACCCGTTCCCTCAAAGATTATTCAAGGCAGTTATCTACAGTGGTCGCAAGAGGAGAAATATGTCGAACAAGTGAACTATCATTATTGGTAATTTTTTTGAATTGCCACGTTACCATGCATACTACATAAGCTCGTAATGATGTATTACTTATGGTTTTGCAATGACGTTTTGCAGATACTGATTAATAACGAAAAAAGTTTGAGTTTGCCCTGTCAATTTGTAGCTATTTCTTCTGTATCATCTTGACGTTTCATATATAGTTCGTAAGCAATTTGACCAGCAATAGAAGCAGCTTTAGTTCCATTATGGTCTTTTTGTCCTGAAAGAGTGACAATACACAAATCTCGACCAGTAGCTTTTGTAAATCCTCCAAACCAAGTATATAGATAATTTGGAGAATCACCTGTTAAAGTGCCTGTTTTACCACCACAAATCTTCGCAAGAGCAGGACATTTTTTATAACCACCAAAACCTTTTTTGCCTGTTCCTACAGCAGTTGTAGCATACATCATCTTGTAAATTTCTCTAGCAGTCGATTCTTTTATAGGCTGTGCCAATTGGAATGGCCTACGTTTGAAAACAACTTTACCATTTCTTACTACATAGTCTACCAAATAAGGTTTTAAAGTTTTACCACGATTCAAAACAGTGGAAACTATGCTTGCAACATGCATAGGACTAACTAGAAAATCTTTGTTCAAACCAGCGGCATCTTGTCTTAAAAGAGTAGTAGCGGTTGATATGTCGCAGATAGATTTATCTACAGGTAAATCAAAAAAGAAATTTTTATTAAAACCGAAAGCAGAAGCATATTTATTTACACTTTCATAACCTGTTTTTTGTGCAACTGCTCCAAATACACCATTATGAGAGTTCGCAAAAGCCTTCCAAACCTTCATATAAGATTTCTTAAAGGCTAAGAAATTACTATTAGAAGTAACTTTACCCGTATCTATTCCAGCAGATGCAGTGATTATCTTGAATATTGAAGCAACAGGGAAAGTTGCTCTGAAAGCCCAATTATTGGTTTTAAAATCTTCATCTTCAATATTGAGGATTTTATTTTTATGACTTGAAGCTATTGCTAGAACTTCTCCAGTAAAAGGATCTTCTATAATGCCAACGGCAATTCTTGTATTATACTTTGCTAATATTTTTTCTAACATTTTTTGAAGACTTGGCCTTATAGAAAGTATAATACTAGTATCTGGATCATATTGAATTATATATCTATCACTAATTTCTGAATATTGCCATTTCTTTTTATAAACAGCATCAATATAAGCTTTTGCTGAAACTGGCGTATTATCTTCAGAACATCCATTTTTTTTCTTTTGTATTGTAATCTCTTTTATTTCATCTAATGGATTTTTAGCTATAGTATTTTTCTTCGCTAATGGAGCAGGCTTTATTTCAACACTGCTTTCTAACCTTAATTCGTCTTTGTGAAGAGAAACGTCTGATTTAACAGTTTCTTCATCTTCTTCTGAATACAAAGGAATAGCAGCATTATTTTCTTCGCTATTATCTAATTCTTTGCCATCATTATCTTCAAGTCCGTTCAACAATACATCCGAATCCGTATTATCGTTTCCAATGTCATGAACTTTCGTATTATATCTAATAGCAATAATAGGTTTTGATTTTTTTTCTTGTCCTTTAAGTTTAGCATATTCTTTCTTTTTGGTTACATAAACAGTTTTGCCGTTTTTTTCTGTAACATACAGAACTAATGCGTCAACTATTTTTGAATTAAAAGCAAAACCCATAAAAATAATATAGCCTAGTACACACACTATATTATATGGTTTGAAAAGTCTTGATAGCATAAAGAAATTTTCCCAAATTATTTAGTCAGCGATTTTTATCGAGTCGATTAAACCTGTTCTAGGAACTTTAAGAGTAGAGCCAATATTTAAAGCACGTTCATCTGTTATTCTATTTATTCTAACTATGGGTTGAACCATATTGTTATTGCCATAAAGCTTTTTAGATATTTTTTGTAAAGTATCACCTTTTTGTATTCTATATTCAGCAAATCGTTCTATTGCTGTGCTATGAAGAGTATTTTTTTCTGCCTCTTGTGCTTCTGAAGTTTGAGCATCTATACGAGCAGAAATCTGTATTTCTTCTGGTTCATAATTACGTGAAGCTGGAGCAAATGCACCCTCAGGAACAACAACACTAGATACTTTATAATTTTTATCGACAAGACTGTCTATTTTGCCTATTAGAACTGGTGAAGCTGGTTTTTCTATGCCAGGTATTATATCTGTTCTTGGTCCAATATCACCATGTGTTGTAAATGCAAAAACAATTTGTAATAAGAATAGACCACTTAAAAAAAACAGAAACAGACTAATCTGTGTTTTTGATTTATTATTATTTTTTGGGTAAGCCATATTACCTGCCTCCTGATGCTTATTTGTTTTATCGGCAATTACAAGATTAACATTTAGAAATTTATATAAAGCCTCATTTTGTTATTCCCATTCATAAGGTGCCCCTTGTTCTATTGCCCATTTTCCCGCTTCCTTCCAATTTATATTAAAATCCATAAAATTAATGTTAAAAGCTTCTTTTATAATTGAAACAAAATCTGCTCCATCACTTACCTTATTAATTAATTCTATTATTTTTTTGCAACCTTTTCCTAGACCTGCCTTTTTAACTAGATAACAAGTCATAAGGTAAGATTGAACTGTTGCGGTTTCTATAGAAGCGGGAGAAGAATAATTATTAAGAAATATAGTATTTAATTTATTCAATTCAACAAAATTGGCTGTTTTATTCTCAATACTTTCTTTTGCTACCAATAGCCTATATCTTAGAGCAGATTTACTCCCTGCAAGTATTTCCGATAAACCTACCTCTAGCCAATAATTTTTGGAATTAGAATTTCTAGCATTTTTACAAATATGATTAATCATATATCTACATATATTTGATGCTAAAAGATGCTTAGGATATTCGTCTATAACTTTGTTTAATTCTTCATTACCGAAAGAATCAAAATTAGCACGTATTACATTGCGAATCATATCTTCGTCATAATAATTTGAAGTAATAGTTATAACATCCTTTGCAACATCATAATTAATAATCATAGGACCTAATTTTTCAGCAGAAACATATTTAACGTTTATTGGTTCTGTAATAGTACCAATTCTAGAAGCTATACGATTATACATTTCATTCAAATCTTCTAATAGAGATTGTCCTGATTCAGGATTTATTCCTGCTCCGAATGATATTTTAAAATTACCAGAAATAATAGGTTCGCTAGTATTAGCTATTCCTAATGCTAATTCTTTTTTGGGAACTGGCTGGTGAATAACTCGTTCAGGGACTTTCATACTAATAAACCCCTGTTGTAGTTCTGCTAACTTATTGTTTAATTGTGCATAAAGATTCGGATCTTCTTGCTCTATAATTGGAAGAGCAACGAAAAACCTTAGAACATCTATTCTATAAGGATTAAGTTTAAAAGCCTTGCGAAGCCATTCTATCGCTTCATTTATATTATTATTTTTAATACTATAAAAAGCTTCCATATAACAATACATACTCTTTTCACCAGATCTTGGCTTCCAATAATTCAAAGCTTTTCTAGCATTTGAAAGTCTATCTATTGTAAGAGTAAGCGAAATATAGATAGGATAGGCCTCTGATTCATTAAATGGAAGACAACTAGTAGCTTCGTCTAAAATTAAATTTACTTCATCTACTCTTCCATCTTGCATAGCAAAAATTCCTGCTGACAAATTGATAGAAGGAAGATTATAACCTCTTTTAAAAGCATTTACCATTCTTCTGGCAGCTTTTTCCTTTTCGTTTCTCTGTATCAAATAATTAACCCACAATATTTCAATTTCGGGATTACCAGGATCTCTTTTTCCTGCTTCCTGCAAAACTTCGCCAACTTCTTTGGTTTTATAAAGATCTAACAAAATACGTGCTCTTGCTATATAAGCCTCTGCCGAATAAGGATTAAGCTTAGAATATTGGTCAACCAATCCTAAAGCTTTCTCCCATTGATCATGATCATATAAAGCTCTGAAATATGAACCAGCGAATGTTGCCGCATTAAAATCGTAAATCATTGCTTTTACAAACAACATTAGCGGATTATAAGGAGCCTCTTTCATTTTATCTTCTATTATTCTTGAAGCATCACCATTTTTCCCCAAATACCACGCACACAAGGCAGAAAGTCCATATCCATCTGCAGTTTTAGGGTATTTTTTTTCATATTCTTCAGACAAAGCAAGAGCAAGATATAATTGACCACGTTCTATAGCTTTTAAAATAGCTTCATAATGGATTTTTGAATTTGAAAGCTTTTCTATAAGTTTTGGAAGACCTTCAGATATTTCAGTGAAATGATCAGTTAGCTTTGCAGGATCAACTGGAATTGGGCGTGGTTTTTGAGGTAGTCTAGAAAGATATTTCTGAGCAACTTTATTGTTCATTGTCAAAGCAGATGATTTTCTTAGCCATTCAGATGCTAAAAGTGGTCTACCAGCCTGTATCTCTACCATTCCTAATAAATTTAGAAGATTGGTATTTCTAACTCCATCAAAATATAACCTTAAAGCATAAAGTCTAGCATCGTCAAGTTTGCCTTCAGTCAAGCATTGTTTTGCTCTATTAAAAAGCTCATCTGGTTCTAAATAATTAGGTTTATTGTATGCTTCCATTGCTTTCTCTGAAGCTTCGGTTGTTTCTTGTGCCATCAACAAAGTTGAACAAGAAAAAAACAGTAAAACAATAATCAACTTGATAAACTTTTTTTTCATAAAACGACCTCTAGTAATAAAACCAAGAGTCTTAAAGACTCTAAAACACCAACCACGACAATTATAACCTAATTACATCACTTCTTCTTATGTTGCAATTCATACAACTTGTTTGTTAATACTCTATTTTCCGCTTTTAAATCGGATAGCTTTCTTTGTGTTCGACTTATTTTAAGCTGATTACCTGTTGATGAATCATTGTTTGAGCACAAAGAACCTAATTCTAATTCTGTCTGCCTAATCAAGCTTTGAACTCTTAAAAGTCTATTTCTAATAAGAGAATATTCTCTATCTAATGAAGCAAGGTCAGTAATACTGCTTTGAGTTCTACTTGTTTCACCAAAAGAAAGAGCGTGACCCTCTTTCATCATATTTGATTTTTCAGGAATACTAAAACCTATAACAGAATCCCTTGTTAATTGCTGTTGTCTTAGCATTTCAGCAAATTCAGAACGTTGACGAGCAATTATTTTTATTTTAGGTTTATCATCAGATATTTTTTCTGGTGCTTTCTCTAATATTTTTTCTATAGGTTTGAAATGCATTTCGACTTCGTTTTCTTTATTTATTTCTGGAAGTCCTGTATCTCCTGTTTCAATCGTAATAACTGGAGCAGAAGGTTCTTTCTTTTCTGTAAGTTCTTCTGCAAGAGTTTTATTTCTCAATTTTCCTGGTGTAAAGCCATAAAAACTTCTTTGTTCCCATTCGCTTTTCATTGCTGTTTCTATGCTTTGTGGCTGAAATTTGTCGGGTTTTTCTGCAACTTTAGACGAACTGCTTAATAAAGTTGACATTCCTGCTTGTAAAATAAGCTGTCTGTTTTTTTTCTCATCTGCGGCTCTAACAGCAACAATACCTTGAAAAACTCTTACATGAGTTTTTCCATATTTATCTACATCTACATCAAAAGAGGTTCCGAGAACGCTACAACTACCCAAAGGAGTAGTAACTTTAAAAATATCTGCACTACGCCGAACATTCAGCCACACATAACCATATCTCAAATTTATGCCATAGCGAGATAAAGTTACCATAGCATTATTTTTCAACCTTGCTGAAGTTCCATCAGGAAAAGTTATTTCACCCTTTCCGTCACCTTCGACATTTATAATGTCTCCAGGATGTAATTCCATTGGCTGACCTGGTTGAAGAGTAAGCCAAGTTGCACCTTGTGTGCGTGACAAAACTGCTCTACCACTGAAATGATAAAAATAATATTTGTCATGCTGTGCATAAGATACAGTAGAAATACATATCAGCAAAACCAAAAACAATAAAAATTTAATATTTTTCAATTTGTTTACCATTTTTTCTAATTATTATTTTATGTCATTACTACAATGAATACTTTTAATACTAACACTATTAGAATAATAAAAACAATGCCATAAAAAAAATACTTGATAAAGATTAAATTTTATATACTTTTTTGTTTTATCACCAAAGGGAGGGTGTTATGTTAAAGGGAAAAATTGGTATATATATCAGTATGTTCATTGCTGGTATTACCTTGATAGTAGGTAGTAATCAGTTAAAAGCAGCATTTGAACAATGGGAAAATGCTCCAGATATTGCATCTATGCATCCTGATACAGCGTATAGCTATACAGGCAAAGGGAACAAAACTATTGGACAGTATGATAGAAATGGTGATGGCAATATAGACCTAATAATTTCAGATAGAAATGGTGATGGTAAAGCGGATTATTGGGCTACAGATAGAAACTTTGACGGACATTTCAATGATTATCAATACGATCGTAATTTCGATGGAAAAATAGACCAATGGGAATACGATTTAGATTTGGATGGGGTTTCCGACAAAATTTATGTTGATGCTGATGGTGACGGCAAAGCAGAATTATATGCTATTTTGAATCCAATAAATAAAACATATACTTGGTATGGAAATATGGGAGCAAAAGAAACATCAGCAAGCAATGTTACATCTTTCCCAAGTATAAAATACTACAGCACATCTGATGATATAAAAAAGAATTATAAAGGTGGAACTGCTACAGATTCCTATTAATATAAAAATACTGTATAATATAAAGTATGAAAAAATCATCAATTTTACTTATTACTCTTTTATTGTTAATAAATAATTCTGCTTTTGCTAATGAGCAAAACATTAAATTTGAAAAAGAAAAAAGTGTAGAAGAAATTTCTGAAAAAAAACAAGAAGGTTCTTCTACACCCAATGAATCATTAAAGACAAAAGAAGATATACTTCACAATAATGATGAAAAAGAAAAAACTGATGAAAAAATAGACATTGACGATAACGAAAAAAAAGTTGAAAAATCACAGAAAAAAACAGCAAAAAAAGACAAAATAAAAGAAGAAAAGAAAGAGAAAGAAGATCTTTGGTCTGAAAAAATATCAGGAAAATATCTTTATACTCTTAAAGATAATCTTGAAAAGTTACAAAATGTCTATAATATTAATTATAAAGCTTATAGAATAGGTAATGCCATCAATGATTTTGAGAAAGCAGAAAATTCTCAAAAGCGGAATAATACTCTTTTACAAGATTTATCTAGAAAAAATATTTTCTCTGTTTATGCAAGTCTTTATATTTTCCCCGAGTTAGTTAAAATTAATATTCAACATTTTATTAATTATTTAGCAAGTGAAGAAAATAATATCACAGACGAAATATCTGAAACTCCAGAAGAATTAGAAAAAATAATTAACCAAGTTTCAGAAAAAATAGCTATTTACAAAAAAGTCAATAAAACACTTGAAAAGCTAGTATTAGACACAGAAAACAACATTAGTAGCTTATCAAAAACAAATAAAAGAACAAATAATCTTACAAAACTAGGTTTTTATTTTAAAAATACAAACGAAAGTATATTTGGAATTGTTGATGAGCAAATAGGAACGATGAGTGAAATTGCTGACCAGCTTATTTTATCTATTGAATATGCAGAAAAACAAATTGATTTTATCAAAAAGCATAATTTAACCATCTCGGAAATGGGTAAATATTTAGCAGAAATAAGAAGTATTTTTAAAGATTTTGAAAAATTTATAGAAAACTATGAATATAAGCATAATTATAATTTCAATATTTTATTGACAGTGTATCAAAAGCGACTAGATAGACTGACTAAATTAATAGGCAAAGAAGAAATTAGAGAAGGCAGAATAAAACAATATATAAAAACAGTTAACTTTACAGAAATTTCCAATACGATTAGAGTTTTTAATGCAAAAGATTATTTAGATAAGTTTTTTGAACTATTTGAAATGACCGAAATAGATAAAAAACTTTATAAACAACTTTTCCCGTATATAGATAATAGTAGTAGCTGGCAATCTCGTTTTAAAGAAGATGATTCTGAAAAAGACGAAAACAAGCAAGATAAGAAAATAAAGCCAAAATTAATTGATTTTGAAGAAGAAGAGCAATAAATACTGAATATTTATCAAGTTCTTGGTATAGGAACAGAAGTATCAATTACAACTCCTGGTTGAGCAAGTTCAACACGGTTTCTACCATTCTTTTTACAAACATAAAGTGAATCATCGGCAAGTTTTATCATTGCTTCTGCATTTTCTGGGTCTGTATAAGGTATAGAAGAAACTCCGATACTTATTGTAACTTTAAGTTCTTCACCCTGTGCCCCAATAAATGTTGCAGATTCTACACTCTTACGCAAACGTTCTGCAAACTGAACTGCTCCTTCTGGTTCTGTTTCTGGCAAAATAACACAAAATTCTTCGCCGCCGTATCTTGCCGCAATATCTGTTTCTCTAACAGATTTACGAACAATTTTGGCAACTTCTCTTAAAACAGCGTCACCTGTTTGGTGTCCGTAGGTATCATTAAATTTCTTGAAATGGTCAATGTCTGTCATTAAATATGATAAGTGTTTGTTATAACGTTTTGCACGCTTGAATTCCTCTTCCATTTTAGCTTGGAAATGTCTTCTAACGACAAGACCTGTTAAACCATCTACCGTAGCAAGATTATAAAGTCTAGCCTTTTCAATAACAACAGCTGCTTGATTTGCCATAGTTAATGCTATTTGCAAATCATCATTATTAAATTTTCCTGCGACTTTATTAACTATATTCATTACTCCAATAGGAGTATCTTTAATAGTTAAAGGAACACAAATCATAGATTTTATAGTATTACTTTCGCCTTCTTTAAACTCAAAAGATTTTTCTTTACGAATATTAGTAATAAGTTTAGCCTTGCCACTTGTATATACTTCACCTGCAATGCCATTTCCATTTTTGAAAGAATCAATTAAATCTTTATTTATTTTTTCATCTTCTTTTTCATATCCGTAAACAACTGTTTGGTCTATCAACTCTCCATATTTTTCATCTAACATAAATAGAGAACCACGCTGTGCATACAAAGCCTGAACCCCTCTACTTAAAATAGCATCAAGAGTTTTACCTAAGTCACCCATAAAACTGACTGTTTTGGTAACTTCGTTTATTATGGCTAACTCTCTAACTCTCTTTCCTAATTCATAGTTCTTTTCGCTTAAACTAGCAAATTGTTGAATTAATCTTGTTATAGCCCATTGAATTGGAATCATAAAAACTATTGGCATAATTTCAAGTACTATATCTATGCTAAATAGAGGAAAACTAATTAAAACCCAGCTTGTTACAGTAACTAAAGTTATAATATTTCCTAGCATACCTTTGTTCTTCCAAAGCAGGTAAGCTATGCCCATTGCAAATACAAAAATCAATATTATGGTATTAGTTACAGAAGAGCGTTTTAAAAACCTTTTACTAATAATATTATTCATCAAGTTTGCATGAATCTGCATACCGAAAAGAGAACCAAATGGACAAAACTTGAGGTCTTCTGAAATACCCATAGCTTTAGTTCCTATTAGAACTAATCTGTTGTTAAAAAGATTCTTTTGAAAATTACCGTTAATTACATCCGAATAGGACAATTCATCAAATCGTTGATTTGCACCAGCATAGTTAATCAAGTAAGAGCTAATTTCTTTTCCTGCTGCAGGTTCATAACAAGTGTAGTAAGGCAAAAATCTGTCAGCTATCTTCATTCCTTTGCTACTTTCTTCTGGTTCAACATTTAAATAAGCACAGGCAGCTGAAAGACCAAATATATAGCTATAATATTCGCCCGCTGGCTTAGTAAGCAAAAGTTTTCTAATTACTCCGTCAGGATTAAGTTGTTTATATTCAAGATCAATAAAACCTTCATAAGGTTTTGATTTAAGCAAAGCTTCGCAAGGTCTTTCAGGATATGTAACCTCTACCATATCCATCGTTTCCATATCTAATTGTGTAGTATTTACTATTACTTGTGGTAAAACAACTTTACCGAAATCTTTTATAGCATTAGCAAAAGTCTCATCATCTTCTGGACCTCTAGAAGAACTCTCACTAAAAATAATATCAAATGCAGCAACTTTTGCTCCGTTCCTTTTCAAAATATTCAAAAGTTTGGCATGTGTAGCTCTAGGCCAAGGCCAAGAACCAAGACTTTCCAAACATTCATCTTTAATATTAACAAGAACAATATCTTGGCTTATTGGCAATTCTCCACGCTGCTTAAATCTATAGTCTATAGAAGCATTTTCCAAAGTATTAAAAAAACCAAAATAAAAGAATAGAGAAAATGTGACTGCTAAAACAAAAGCTAAAAAGAATTCCCATAAAGGAATGAGCAAACGAGGCTTTTGAGCCAATGTTACAAAATCTTTGTTATTGAATATGTCTTCTGCTTTCTTTGATTCCATGATTTATTCACTTTTCTTTTAATTTATTTGGATGCATTTTTCTTCATACGCTTTGAGGCAGTTTTGGCATCATAAAATGTTACCCCTTCACTTTCGTCCTCACCTGCTTGTTCATAAGCATTAGCAGCTTCGTCATAGTTTTCTAAACGATACTGTATATAACCTAATAAAGAGTTAGCATCAGAATTATCTGGTTCAAGCTGTAACATTTTTCGTATAGTTTTATCAGCTTTTCTAAATTCTTCGAGTTGCACATAAACTAACGACGTATCCCACCAAAGTTGTGAAGCGTCTGGAAATTTAGATTCCAAAACCTTTAAATCTTCAAGAGCTGATGTGTATTCTCCATCATTCATCTTCTTAGATGCTTTTTGATAAAGTGAAGAATTTTTAAGAGCTGTGTTTGACGAATCTAAATCTGTTTTAGCAGGTCTATTCTGAACCTTAGCCTTTGAAGCTTTCTTATCAGTTTTCTTGGGTCTGTAATCAGAATCTGAATCTGATTTTGTAGAAGTTGATTTTGAATTTTTAGCATTTTCGGAAGACTTAACATTTGCCATTTTAACTTTTCCGCCAGCTTTTGAATAGCTGACCAAAGCAGCAATATTCTGCTTATACTTTGAATTTGGGAAAGCAATATTAAACGCCTTAGACCATTCTATGACTGCTTGATGAACTCCAAGTATGGCTCTTAATCTAATAGCCTGATAATAGGCATCTTCAACTAATGGAGAGGTAGGATGCAAACTAAGAATCTTATCATAAGTCTTACAAGCTTCCAACAATTCACCAAATTTGGCTGTAGTTTCGGCAAGTTCAAACAAAACTTTGTCTTTTCCAGAATCTCTTTCTCCACTTTTTAATTTATCCTGACAAGAAAGGATTTTGCTCACTAATAATTCTCTTTCTGTTTCTGAAGCTGGGTCTATATTAATAATACTTTCGAGCAAAGAAGTAGTTTTGTCATCAAGTTTTTTATAAGAGGAATCAGAAAAACTTTGTTTACTTTTTTGTGAAGTTTTAGTAGTTTCTGTTTGTTTGTTTGTTTTTCCAGACTCTGTTTTATCTTCTTTTTCTTTAATTTTTTCTTCTTTTGATTCTTGTTTACTTGCTTTAGCTGAAGCTATAATCTTTTCTGAAGCTTTAACAGGTTCTGCTTTTTCTTTTATCTGTTCGCTTTTTTCTTTTTCTAATTCCGTTTTGAAATCATTTATTTCATTGGTATCATTGTAGTCGGAATCTAATACCTCACCTGCATTAATAAAAGCTTCTGCAATTTTAAAATAAGCACTTTTGGGATATTTCTTTTTTATTTCAGAGTAAGCTTTATTTACTTCTTCTGTGTTATTCAAATTGGAATTGGCTTCCATTATTTTATACAGTGCTTCTGCCCTCTCATCTGCTGTCGTTGCTTTTTTAGAAAGTTCAGTATATGTAGTTATCGCACTCTTGAAATCTCTAAATTCCATTTGGCAATCTCCAAGCATAAAAAGAGCTAGATTCCTTTGCAGCAAAGATGGTGCCCCATCTACTGCTTTTTGAAAGCCCTTAATCGCTGCTTCTATATTGCCATTAGAACGTTGCCTCAATGCTTCCGACATAAGTTCTGTATTTTTCAAAGCATAAAGATTATTGGATGAGCAAAAGAACATAAAATATAGTAGCGTTGAAAGCAAAAGCTTTTTTTTCGACATAACTATCCTTAATAAAAATAATAGAAGTAATACACATATTACTTCATTTGAACATCAAGAGCAAGATATATTAATAATAGAGAAAACAAAATATTGATATAAAGATAAAACTTTGATACTGTAATACTTTTAGAGGAGTTTGAAATAAATAATTATGAACAAATACGACTTTGATACAATAATTGACCGTAAAGATACATTTTCTTGTAAGTGGGGTGGCTGTAGTGAAAACGAGCTTCCAATGTGGGTTGCAGATATGGATTTCAGAGCCGCTCCTGAAATTATAGAAGCTTTGCAGAAAAGACTGAGTAACGAAATTTTCGGCTATACTTATATTCCTGATGAATGGTATGAAGCCTATCAATATTGGTGGAAAAAGCGTCACAATCTAGAAATAGAAAAAGATTGGCTTATATTCTGCACAGGGGTCGTTCCTGCTATTTCAACTACTGTCAGAAAACTAACAACTCCAGCAGAAAATGTTTTAATCCAAACTCCTGTTTACAATATCTTTTACAATTCCATAAGAAACAACGGAAGAAACATTTTAGAATCTCCCCTACTCTATTCTAATGGAAAATATTCTATAAATTGGGAAGATTTGGAAACCAAGCTTTCCGACCCACAAACTTCTTTGATGATTTTATGTAATCCTCATAACCCGATTGGAAAAATTTGGGATAAAGAAACTTTAGCTAAAATAGGTAATCTTTGTGCAAAATATAATGTCACAGTTATTTCCGACGAAATACATTGCGATTTGACAGACCCCAACAAAGAATACATTCCCTTTGCCTCTGTTTCTGAAACCTGTGCAAACATAAGTATTACTTGCATTGCACCAACAAAGGCTTTCAACATTGCTGGTTTGCAGACCGCAGCAGTAATGATTCCAAATAAACAGTTAAATCATAAAGTTTGGCGAGCCTTAAACACTGACGAAGTTGCGGAACCAAACGCTTTTGCTGTTGACGCAACTATAGCAGCTTTCACTAAAGGTGAAGCCTGGATAGATGCATTGCGAGCCTATATTAAAAGCAACAAAGACAGAGTAAGAGAATATGTTTCATCGAATATTCCAGGAATCTCTGTTATAGACTCAGAAGCGACCTACCTTTTATGGCTTGATTGCTCAAAAATCACTGCAAACAGCGTTGAATTAGCAGATTTTATACGCAAAGAAACAGGGCTATTCTTGTCTAATGGTGCACAATATGGTGGAAACGGCAATCTCTTTTTGAGGTTAAATCCTGCTTGTCCTAGAAAACTTTTGGAAGATGGTCTAACAAGATTAAAGAAAGCTATTCGTTTATGGAGGAATAAGTATAATGCGTGATAGCAAAGGTTTTGATTTGTGGGCTGAAGAATATGACAAAAATGTTAAAATAATTGAAGAAACGGGAAAATACCCTTTTGCTGGCTACAAAGCCTGTTTGAATAAAATTTATAATAGTATTTTAGAAACCCCTAATGCTAAAGTTCTAGACATAGGCTTTGGAACAGCCCCTATTTCATCGAAACTTTATCTACAAGGTTATACTATATTCGGTCAGGATTTTTCACAGAAAATGCTTGAAATAGCCCAAAACAAAATGCCTAATGCACATTTGTTTCTGAAAGACTTTTCAGAAGGGCTAGATACTAAACTTAAAGAAAATAAATATAACTTTATAAT
>CAJOQX010000398.1 GCA_905236865.1 Candidatus Rifleibacteriota bacterium | reverse complement strand
TAAAAAGCTATAATCCTGATTATAAATTAGATGTCAGACAACATTATGACTCATTGCCAGAAACGGTTCTTTACTGTTATTAAAAATTTAAAATAATGATTTAATATAAAATTATATATTGACATATTAGGACTTTTATGAATAATTATGTACAGCCAACAGCCAACATCAGCTAAAGTTCGGGAATCAAATTTAGAGCTATTTAGAATAATAACAATGCTACTTATTGTGGCACATCATTATGTTGTTAATTCTGGTCTACTAACACCAATAAGAACAGAACCTTTTTCAAATCAATCTATTTTCTTACTTTTATTTGGAGCCTGGGGCAAAACAGGAATTAACTGCTTTTTATTGATTACAGGCTACTTTATGTGCAAATCAAGTATCACATTAAGAAAATTCTTAAAACTGTTGTTCCAAATAGAATTTTACAATATTCTTATATTTCTAATATTGGCTTTTACTGGTTATCTTAACTTAAAAAATATAAACGATTATGCTTCTTTAATACCAATTTGGAATATAGGAAAGAATTTTTCAAGCTGTTTCCTAATATTCTATTTATGTATACCTTTCCTTAATATTTTAATTAACAATATGAATCAGAAACAGCACAAGAAATTACTCTATTTAGTCGGTATTTTTTATGTTATTATGGGATCACTTCCAAAATTTACCATAAGTTTCAACTATGTTACCTGGTTTTGTATTCTTTATTTCATTGGTTCATATATTAGATTATACCCATTAAAATTATTTGAAAATCACAAAACTAGGAGCATTTTCTTTATAGGTTCAATATTATTGTCCTGTCTTAGCATTATATTATTCAATTATATAAGTTTTAAATATGGGATAAAGGTAGAATTCTTTTTACTGGCTGATAGTAACAAAATTTTAGCAGTATTAACTTCTATAAATGCTTTTATCTATTTCAAACATTTAAACATTCCATACAATAAGATTGTCAATACTATTGCAGCAACTACATTTGGAGTATTGCTTATTCATGCCAATAGCGACGCAATGCACCAATGGCTTTGGAAAGACTTTTTAAATAATGTTGGGCAGTATGGAACAGACAATATGTATTTACATGCTATTTTAAGCGTAATCTGCATATTCGCAATCTGCTCTCTAATTGACTTCATCAGAATTAAACTATTAGAAGAACCTTTATTTAAATATTTAGACAAAAAGCTTTAAATTCTGTTGTTATCTTAATTGTTTCTAGTAGCCAGTAATTTGTGTTGTGTTTATCTCAAAGTATTCCTAAGTTTGCCCTGACTATACATTTTGCTTGTTGACTAATTGGTTTTATCTTGCTAAAATTTAGTCATGATAAAACACGACATAGCACATAAAGAGTTTTATTCGCACCCTGAGAATGTTAAAGATTTGATTCAAGGCTTTGTTGCTTTGGATTGTGTTTCTGAATTTGATTTTGATACTCTGGAGCGAGATAACGACTCTTTTGTTGAAAAAGAGAAAAACGAACGTCATGACGATATAATCTGGCGTTTAAAGTGGCGTGACAGATGGGTTTATGTCTATATACTTATAGAATTTCAGCATAAGGTTGACAAGGCTATGCCTGTAAGGATAATGTCTTACGTTTCCTTGCTTTATCTGAATCTTCTCAACAATAAAAAGCTGAACTACGGTAAAAGAAAGAAACTTCCTGTTGTATTACCTATAGTGCTTTATAACGGTCAAAGAAAGTGGACAGCCAAAAGAAACATACAGGACATGGTGGAAAAGGCCACAGATGAAATGGCAATGTATGTTCCTAAATTAAGTTACTATTTCATTGATGAAATCCACCCTGAAGCAAACGAGAAAGATTCTGTATTGGATGGTTTGGCAAACTCTGTTGCTGCTATTATGAAACTTCAAAGAATTTTAAGTTCAGAAGAGTTCTATGAGTTTATTGACAAAGTTAAAAATCTAATAAAAGATGAAAAGCAGAAACAGAAATTTGAAACTTTTATCGCGTTTTTGTTAAGATACATTTCTTCGGCTTATGACAAGCCTGAGTATGAAAAGGTTCAAAACTTGGAGGAGGTCATTAGAATGGTTAAGACTTTTAGAGATTTCGACAGGGAAAAAGATAAAAAAGAATTTACAAAAGTAGGTAAACTTGAAATCCTTACAAATATGATAAAGAAAGGAATTCTTTCTTTAAAACAAGCTGCTGAAGAAATGGGAATGACTATTCCACAGTTTGAAACAGCTATTAAAAATCTCGCTTAAGAATAAAAATATAATGTTTTCAAAACCTCGAAATTTGGAGGAAGTCATTAGAATAGTTAAGACTTTTATAGATTTCGACAGGGGAAAAAATAGGGTTATCTTTTATAATATCTGCCATAGGCAGAATATGGAGTATCTTTTCCAATAACTTTAACTCTGATTAAATCATAATTATTTATATTTATAATTTCAATTTTAGGTAATACAAATGGTTTCAAATGATACTTTATTTTCGTTTGCGATGGAACTAGTAATATTTTTACCTATAGTTTGCCCGACAATTATTTCATCATTTCATTTTTAACGCAAAACAACAAATACCGTGCTGATTCTTATTCAACATAGAACATAAACAAATAACACCCTCTTTTAATTCACTTATTGATTTTTTAAATTCTAATTCTTCGCTTTCTCTCTTGTTAAACATAATAATCTTTCTCTTTAAAGTATCATTTATAGTATCTTTAAAGTATCATTTATAGTATCTTTAAAGTATCATTTGTCAAATAAAAATGATACTTTAAAGTTTAAATGAAAAAATAAATACAAGCGATAAGAATGACTATTATCTCATTTTATGATATTATAAGCACCAATTATGACAACAAATAAAGCAACAGTAATATCAAATTTCTTTTGGCGTTTTTTTGAACGTTGTGGAGCTCAAACTGTTTCTATTATTGTTTCAATAATATTAGCAAGAATACTAACGCCATCAATTTATGGAACAGTAGCATTAGTTACTGTTTTTACAACTATAATGCAAGTTTTCGTAACTAGCGGATTAGGAAGCGCATTAATTCAAAAAAAAGACGCAGACGATTTAGATTTTTCAACTGTTTTTTATTTCAATCTTGCAATAAGTATACTTCTTTATTTGGTAATGTTTTTTCTCGCCCCATTTATAGCAGATTTCTATAAAATTACCGAATTAACTCCTGTAATAAGAGTTTTAAGTCTTAATTTAATCATTTCTGGATTAAGAAACATACAACAATCTTATGTTTCGAGAAATTTAATTTTTAAAAGGTTTTTCTTCGCTACATTAACAGCTACAATATTATCTGCAATTATAGGAATATATATGGCATACAATGGCTATGGAGTTTGGGCTTTAGTTGCACAAAACTTAACAAATGTGTTATTTGGAACCGTAGTTCTATGGTTTACAGTAAATTGGAGACCCAAATGGCTTTTTTCCTTTGAAAGATTAAAATCTTTATTTTCTTATGGTTGGAAACTTCTTGTTTCCAGTTTATTAGAGATATTTTTACGAGAATTAAGTTCCTTAATAATTGGAAAATATTATACAAAGGAAGATTTAGCATTTTATAATAGAGGAGAACTATTTCCAAAAACAATAGTTAATAATATAAACTCCTCAATTGATAGTGTTTTATTCCCTACAATGTCAAAAGTTCAGGATAATGCAGCAACCTTAAAAGCTATTACAAGACGTTCTATAAGTATAAGCACATATATAATAGCACCTTGGACCAACAAAAGACATTTCACCTTTTAAAACATTTAATAAAGAAGGGAGTTCATCAATTTTAGTTCTGCGTAAGACCTTTCCAACAGGTGTAATTCGTCTGTCACCATCAACTGTTATACTTCCTTCTTTTTCTTTATCAGCATTTACAAACATTGTTCTGAACTTATAGAGATTGAATAACTTGCCGAACTGCCCAACTCTAGGTGATATATATAAAACAGGACCTTTTGAAGTAAACTTAACAATCAGAGAAACAACAGCCAAAAGAGGTGCAAATACAACAAGCCCCCAAAGGCTCATTGTGACATCGAACCAGCGTTTAATTACTAAGTTTCTGCGGTTGTTCATAGTTTTTAGTTTTTCGATAATTAGTTCAGCTAATATATTTTTTAGAGATAAAAGATTAAAGAAGAGAGATGAGATTAGGGGATTGTTTTAGCTAAGTAAGTTTTTACTTAAAAAAACTCCTTTAAATCCTACCTTCTTTCTACGACTAACTCCTTTTCTGAATTGCCACGTCGCTACATTCCTCGCAATGAGGTGTGGCAATAAACAAGTTTTACTCTGGTTAGACCACCCTTCCGTCAGACATTCGTCTGACACCTCCCCTCAAGTGGAGGCTTTAAAAATTCCTAACTCATCACTCCTAACTCCTAATTTTTACTCAAAGCAGCGGTGGATAATGTCGATGATGACGTCTTGTTGAGCTGGAGTCATTTTGTTATCAGATGGGAGGCACAAGCCCCTTCTGAAAATGTCATCACCAACATCGATGCTTGAACCATCTATGTAAGCATTACTTCTAGCCCTTCCGTTGCCTTCGACCGTAACAAAAGCATTATCCCTGTATATTGGTTGCAAATGCATTGGTTTCCAAATAGGACGACCTTCGGCATTGAAAGCAGCAAGTGCTTCAAGAATTTCTGTAGGGCAACTTTTTCCTGCCTGACTTATATAGATTGCATCATTATCGCTTCTGACTGTTCTGCACATTGATTTTTCATCAATAATCATGCAGGAAAGCCAAAAGTTCGGTTCACTATTAGCTGAGCCATAAGGGTTCATCTTAACAGGCAAATCAGCCAAACCAGATTTATATCTTTCGTAGATAGCCTTTTTCCGCTTTATATGTTCATCCAAATAAGGCAACTGACCACGTACTACACCAGCAATAATATTGCTCATGCGGTAGTTATAGCCTATTTCTTCATGCTGATACCAGACTGCAGCTTC
>CAJOQX010000397.1 GCA_905236865.1 Candidatus Rifleibacteriota bacterium | reverse complement strand
GAAGTGGTATTAAAAACATTAAACAGTCTGGTTTTAAAAATGTTAAGCTCTATGAAGATAATGCTCTAAAAGCTTTGTCTAAGTTTGAAAATCCTGATGTTTTGGTGTTAGACCCACCCAGAACAGGCACACCAGGTATTGGCTCAATAGTTGAAAAATTGAATTTCCCCAAACGCATTGTTTCTGTTTTTTGTGATTTAGAAGCTATGGTCAAAGATTGCAAAGCTATATTAAAAACTGGTAAATATAAATTAGAAAAAGTTGCTGGTTTTGATCTTTATCCACGAACTCATCACGTAGAAGTTATTTGTTTGATGACTTATAAAGATTAAAATAGGCTTATGAATGTTGAAACAGAGGTTTTCTCTATAATTCGATATTACAATGCTATAGATTATAATAATCTTATATTGCATTGTTGTATGTAGTAATAGATATTAAAATAAGATTTGTATCATAATGAATAAAAATCAAGATGGTGGAATTTCACTTAAAACGATTCATATCTTTTTAGTTATTGTAACAGTAATTATTTGTGTTATAGTTTTGTTTGTTACATATCGTTTATCAAATAGGTTTCAGCAACTTACCGAAACTTCTGAGCAACAAATCGGGCTTAGAAAAGCCGCTCGAGAATTGATGGATGCCTCTGACTATTTGACTGAAAAAGTTCAGAGATTCTGTTTGCTTGGAAATAAACAATTTCTTGATGAGTATTTTGCCGAAGCATTTGAAGCAAAACATCGTGAAGAAGCATTAGAAAAAATGTCTTCGGCAACAGGAAATGCGATTGCACTTGAAAAGTTCCAGATGGCAATGGATAGTTCTTTGAAACTTATGGAACGAGAATACTATGCTATGCGACTGATGGTTGAGTCTCTAGGACTTAAGGAATATCCTAAAGTTTTGCAGTCTGTGAAGTTGTCTTCTGATGAAATGATGCTTTCTCCTGAAGAAAAAAAATACCGTGCTGCGGTTTTGGTGCATGACGAAGAATATTATAAACAGAAGTATTTTATTAGGGCAAATATGAAAGCCTGCCTTAATGAACTAGAGAAAATGGCTTACAGCACAGATTTGTCCGCTCTGGATTTTTTACGTAAAAAATTGAATATTGTCCGTTTTGTTATTGTTTTACAAATTATAGGTATTTGCTTTGTTGTTTGGTTAATGGGCCGCTTAGGTATTAGTCCTATTCTTGAAGCTGTAGAATGTATTAAGGAAGATAGTCCAATTCAAGAGGTTGGTGCTAATGAATTCCGTTATTTAGCACGAGCTTACAATAAAATGTATGAGGTTTACAGGAAAAGTTTAGAGCATTTGAATTTCAAAGCTTCTCATGACGAACTAACAGGGGTATATAACCGTACGGGTTATCAATTATTATTATCAAGCATTGATTTAAGTAGTATATATATGTTGCTTTTTGATTTGGATAACTTTAAAAATATCAATGATACTTATGGACATGAGGTTGGAGATGCAATATTAAAGAAGTTAGTTCGAGTTTTAAAAACAAAATTCCGTTCGGACGACTATATTTGTCGTGTAGGTGGCGATGAGTTTGTTGTTTTTATGATACATACTACAGAGATGAAAAAAGAACTTATGGCTCAGAAAATTGAAGATATAAATAACACTTTAGAAAAGTCAGATGATGGACTTCCTGCTACATCTGTTAGTGTGGGTATTGTGAAAGGAACAGATGTAACCGATGCCGAAAAACTATTTGAAAAAACAGATGAAGCAATGTACAAATCAAAAAAGAATGGAAAACGAACTTATTCATTCTATGAAAAATGAAAATGACTATTGCGAATCATTTCAGATATTTCCAGTTTGATTATTGGCTTACTGAAATACCTGCTAAATAACCAGTTGAAAAAGCAGCTTGCAAATTAAAACCACCAGTATCTGCGTCTATATCAATAATTTCACCAGCAAAATAAAGATTTTTTATTAATTTTGACTCCATTGTTGTTGGGTCTATTTCTTTTGTTGAAATTCCACCAGTTGTAACAATAGCTTGTTCCCAAGGTGCATTACCAACAATTTCAAAACGAAGCTCTTTTAACCACATTCGCAGTTTCTTTCTAATTTCTGCAGTTGTTTGATCAGCTTTTGTTGTTGTATCAAGTTTTAAACTCTTTATACAAAACTGTCTTAAACCATTTGGTAATAAACCGCCAATTAATTCAACAAATCTTTGCTCTTTCTTTTCTTGAATATCACGTAAAATTCTGTTATCAAGTTTCTTATGGTCTAAGGCAGGTTTCAAATCTATAACTATTTCACATTTTGAATTTTTTTTAAGGGCAGGAACTACCAATCTACTTAAAGTAATTATTACTGGACCCGCTAGATAGCCTTCTTGGAAAAGCATTTCGCCAAATTCTTCAGCTGTTTTTTTTCCATCTATATATAATTCGACCTTTATGTTTTTGGGTGCAATTCCTTCTAAATAATTTGGAAGTTGAATTGATGGCTTTAGTGCACAAAGAGAGGGTAGGGGGGTAACTATAGTATGTCCATACTTTTTTGCAAATCTTAAACCATCACCAGTAGAACCTGTAGCTGGATATGATAAACCGCCAGTAGCTAACAAAACATTACTTGCATAATATTTTATTGTTCCAGTTGTAACTCCATAGCATTTTCCATCTTTAATTAATAGGTCTTTTACAGGAGTTCCAACTTTGAGTGCTATGCCTCTTTTTAAAACAGCTTTATGTAAAACATTAACAATATCAGTAGCTTTTCCCGAGGCTGCAAAAACTCTTCCACCACGTTCTTCAACTGTATGCAAACCTTCTTTTGCAAGAAAATCAACTAATTCTTTGTTAAAAAACTTTTTAAAAGCAGTTTTTAGAAACCTTCCTCTGTTGTTGAAATGTAACAAAAACTTATCATAAGTTGCCGTATTTGTAACGTTACCTCTGCCTTTACCTGAAATACCAAGTTTTCTAGCAGGTTTCTGCATTGATTCAAAAATAGTCACTTCTTGTCCTGCATTTGCAGCTTGAATTGCAGCCATTAAACCAGCAGGACCAGCTCCAACAACAATAAGACTTTTTCTAATCATTTCTTTTTTACACTAAATCCAAATGTTCCTTGTTGTTTCCCTAATGAGAAATACACTCCATGGGCATAAGCTAAGAGATTTGCTTTTTCGGTCAAAAATTTCCCATTGTTATCAATAAAATCTTTGGAAACTTGAACAGTTGTTATTTCTGCTATAAACATATTATGAGAGCCAAGAGCTATTTCTTGTATTACTTTACATTCTATATTTATAGGACATTCTGCAATTATTGGAGGCTTTACTGAAATACTATTAGCTTTTGTAAGTCCAGTTTCATGGAATTTATCATATTTGCTTCCAGATATAACTCCGCATAAATCTGTTTCTTTGGCTAATTTTTTTGATGGAATATTAATTACAAATTCGCCATTTTCTTTAATAATTTTGTATGAGTGACGGCTTGGTCTAATTGAAATAGATACCATTGGCGGTTCTGAGCATATAGTTCCAACCCAACCTATAGTAATTATATTAGCTTTTCCATAACTATCCTGACAAGTCACTAAAACAGCAGGAACAGGAGCTAACATTGTGCCTGCTTTCCATATTACTTTGTTATTCATTAGTTTTTTTCTTTTCTTCTTCTGGATGAGAAGCTTTGTAACTAGCTTCTAAATCTAAATATTTGGTAGGAAGTCCAAAAAGCTTACCGTAAAAATCTAAAACTTCATGTTTTGAAGTTTCGTCAGCATTTTGATATTTATATTCAGGTGAAAAAATAGCAAATCTTTTTTCTTTATCTTGATGTTGGAGTAAAATATACCAAGAACTGATTCTTCTGTAATTAAAATGCCTTAGTTCAACAGAAGTGTATTTTTTTATTCTTTCTTCCCATTGTATGGTTTTGTTCATTGTTACTTCTTTAAATTTTACTTTACCATCAGCTATTTTAATATATTTATAATAGTTTTTCTTGTCTCTATAAAACTTAATCAAAGTATTTATGCAAAAACCAGATAAAACTATACAGCCAACAGCTACAAATTTATAATAGTCTGGTAGAGTAGGGTCTTTATTTGTTGCTAGAAAGACCCCAAAAGAGATAACAATAACCCATAGCATTGAAAGGAAAGAGATAAAGGTGCAAAAGTAAAAAAATAACTTTTGGAATCCTTTTAAACCTAATCCCTTTTCCTCTAATACCATTGGTAGGGTATTGTTTTCACTCAATACCCAATTTAATTCATTTTGCATATATTATTTATTGGCTAAATCTCTAAGTTCTCTTCTTAAGATTTTTCCAACTGCTGATTTTGGTAGAGCATCAAGAAATTCAATATCGCGAGGAATCTTGTAGTTGGCAAGATTTTTTCGACAGAAACCAATGATTTCTTTTTTATCTACTTTTTGTCCACCAACCGTAACTACATAAGCCTTTACAGCTTCGCCTCTAACTTGGTCTTTTACACCAACAACACAGGCTTCGCTAACCATTGGGTGATTGTAAAGAACTTCTTCGACTTCACGTGGATATACATTGTAACCACCGCAAATAATCAAGTCTTTCTTTCTGTCTGTAATATAGACATAACCATCTTTATCATAATTAGCTATATCACCAGTATGTAACCAACCATCTCTGAGGACTTCTTCAGTTGCGGCAGGCTGTTTATAATAACCTTTCATAACCTGTGGTCCACGAATACAAAGTTCACCATTTTTACCAACACCCAATTCTTTTACACCATATTCAACATCAACTATTTTTATATCAGTTGAAGGTAGAGCTAATCCAATAGAACCAAGTTTTCTTTCAGGTGGGAATAATGGCGAGAAATGGGTTACGGGGGACGCTTCGCTTAGTCCATAACCTTCAGAAATCTTTGCACCAGTTTTCTTTTCAAAGTTTTCAATTAATGGTAGTGGCAAAGGAGCAGAGCCAGAAATAACGAGTTTCATGTTAGTTAAATCGTAACTGTCTACATCCTTTTGAGCTAAACAAGCACTGAAAATAGAAGGTGCTGAAGGCATACAAGTAATTTTTTCATTACTTATTAGAGATAATAATGCTCTAGGAGTAAACCTGATTAATGGATAAATTGTTGCTCCTATAATGATTGGATATAGAACAGCTAATTGCAGACCATAAATATGGAACCAAGGCAATACGCCTACTATTTTTTCTTCACCATAGTTTAAAACACTTTTAAAAACTTGTTCGCATTGATAAGAATTACATATCAAATTGCTTTGAGTGAGCATACAGCCTTTTGATACACCAGTAGTTCCGCCAGTATACTGCAATAAGGCTAAATCATTGTATGGATCGATGTTATCTGCTTCATAGCCACGGTTTTGAGCTAACAAATCTTCCCAAGGATGAACAATATTATTGTAATCTATTTTGGTATCACCAAGTTGAACAACAAAAATATGTTTTAAAGAGGTAGATTTAAATACAGCTAATACTTTTGCTAATAAAACATCTGAAGTAATAATAGCTTTAGAATCTGAATCAGATATTTGATGCAAGAGTTCTGATTCAGAATAGAGAGGGTTGGTCATTACGCCACAGATGCCAGCTCTTTCTATACTCCAAAAGGAAAGAACGGTTTCTATGCAGTTGGGAAGAAAAATACAAACTTTTTCTTGTTTGTCTATGCCAAAAAGCCTTAGATTACCAGCTATTGTAGAAGTGAGTTTATCAAATTCTTTATAAGTAATCTTTGTATTATCATTTTTTATTGCAATATTATCGCCATATAACGAAACTGATTTTTTTAAAACATCTGGAAATGTCATTGGCAATTCAGAAAAGTTTATTTCAGGAATAACGTTTTTATCGTAATTTTTATACCAAAATTTTTCCATATTCACTCCTTAAAAGATTTTTAAATAGTAACACATTACTAATGAAAAAACAATATGCTATTTTGGACCTGATTTTTCACTTAACTCATGATTGGATCAATACAGAATTTCTTTCTTTTACACTTTTTACAATGAACTCCCATCCAGACGTTGTCAAATAATTCTATTGCGTTATTTACTAATTTTTTGTTATTGCTCAAAATACCAGCTTCGAAATTACGAGTATTTTCGCCCTTCATGCCTAGACCAGCACCAGTTAGATTAGCTGAACCCACATAAGCTGTTTTTAAATCAAAATTATCATTTTGAAATGAACTCTAGGACAAAGCACTCGTTCCATACCTTCTATCAAAGCAGGGTATTTGTCAAAATCTTTTCGAAAATTAGGACCAGGTTCTTTAGCGTGAATCAGGCGTATTTCTATCCCTTTTTGAACAAGGTCTGAAAGAACTTTTAGCAGTGGTTTTGTTCCAAGTTCATATTTTACATACAAATCTTTTATGTCAGCAGTACCAATCCAAAGTGTTTTCTTTACTGTCTTTATACGTTCAATAACCTGATTATAGTGTGCTTCATTAGCTATGAAAATAGCATCTTCAGAAGTTTTGCTAAATAGCAATTCTTCATTATTCTGTTCAGTTAAAGATTTATTTTTTTTCAAGAATTGTTTTCCCAGTAATAAATATTTTTACTATATAATAACAAATACTTATAACATAAGTTATCTTTTTTTCGTTTTTATTGTAGTTAGTAGTTATTGTTTTTGTTGTTTCAGTTGAAAAACTAAGTTAATATCGTCAATCAATATGTTTTATTGATTCTAACAATAAAACATATTGATTATCTGACTTAGTTACAATAACTAAAATTGCAAAAGAAACTATTATAATCGGAATTATAAAACATAAGCTATCGCCTACAGTGTAAGTTGAGCAAATAGAATAGGCATTGTACAAAGAGCCATTTTTTAAATAAACTTCAATTATTATTCCTCCAAGTAAATTAATTAATGTGAGAATAATTGATGCTATGAAATATCTATTTAAAAATTCGCAGACTCTATCTAATG
>CAJOQX010000396.1 GCA_905236865.1 Candidatus Rifleibacteriota bacterium | reverse complement strand
TTTATTAGTTCCTTCATAAATATTCTCACATATCATTTGTTATATAAAATTATATATCATTTGTTAATTTTTGAAAAGTTTAACAACAAATTTACAGGGCAACACATTAAAAATTTCTTTTTCTGGATTGCCACGCACTTCGTACTCGCAATTGTAGAAGTTAATCAATTAGTTACTTTTATTATATCTATTGAAAGGTGAATTTTCCTAAAGCCTCTCCTTGAGGAGAGGTGGACTGCCAAAGGCAGGACGGAGTGGTGAATGAATTCGGAGTCAACTTGATTTCTATGGAGTAAACCTAATCACGAGCATAAAATAATTGCCTGTTGATTATAGTTTATTTCAAAAAACTAGTTTTACTACGAACTACTTCACCTCTCAGTCAGACATTCGTCTGACAGCTCTCCTCCAGGAGAGCCTTTAGAATTATCAATCATTCGATTGAATTTTAAAATGTAATTAATTATTTAACTTCTACATAATAAACATTTTACTGTTAATAATCTTTTACGACTAACCTTTTTAGGGTGTAGGGCATAGGGAACAGGGGATTGTTTTGGCAATCGTTAGCTTCTAACCCTAAACAACATTATAAGCTATCGTAAGATTAATTAGCAATCCATATTTTAGAGATAAGAGAATCGTTTTGCCAATTATTTATTTAATAAATGTCATTACTGCTTTTCTGTCTTTTTCAATCTGAGCAATTAAAGCTCCCATACTAGGAAATTTTATTTCTGGTCTCATAGATTTTAAAAATCTAACTCTTATTTCCTTGCCATATAAATCACCACTAAAATTACAGAGATGTGCTTCCAGCAAGTGAGTTGACTTGTTAAAAGTAGGTCTGTAGCCAATATTAACAATAGCAGGATAAGTTCCGTTTGAAGTATCTGCAAAACAAGCATAAACTCCATTTGGAGGTAAACACTTTTGACTATTTTCAAGTAAGAGATTTGCAGTAGGAAATCCCATGCTAGTTGCTCTATGGTCGCCATGTATGACTTTTCCTGAAAAAGACAATTTTCTTCCTAAAAGATTATTTGCTGTTTCTATGTCGCCATTTCTAATAATTTGTCTAATTGCTGAACTGGAAACAACATTATTAGCTTTATCTTTGATAGGATCTATAATATGGCAGTCTCTGTTATATTTCTTTAATTCTTCTTTTAAATCGTTTGAATTCCCAGATTTATTTGCTCCAAAACAAAAATTAAAACCCACAAAAACAGATTTAACATTTATTTGTTCTACTAGTATTTCTTTTACAAATTTCTCTTTACTAAGGTTAGCGAAATCTTGAGTAAAAGGAATAAAATATATTCCATCTGCTCCAATTTCTGATAATATTTCAAACTTTTCATTAGGAGTGGTTAAATATCCATCAAAATCTTGATTTAACACCTGTTTCGGAGATTTATCAAATGTAAAAATAATAGATTTTTGATTTTGTAATTTAGCAAAATCTATCATTTGTTCTATTAAATGAATATGACCAATATGTACTCCGTCAAAAAAGCCAATAGCTAGAACACAAGAATCAAATTCTTTTTTTTCAGATAAAATATTAATAGGTTTCATCTTGATGGAAAACTCTCATGGGAAAAAGTCTAAACTCATTTTCTCTGTTATTTTTTTCTTTATTATTTGAATAAATGGCAACAAGTTCTTTATTAGGAGAAAGAATTTGAAATATATCTGAATTTTCATCATTAGAAAGTTCTATATTGGAAATATCATTTCTCGTAATAAATTGCCCATTGTTAATTTTAAAAAGAGTTTCTTTTTTTACTATTATTTTTGGACAAGAAAGTATATCTTCTAATTTTATAAAGGCTGAATCATTAGTAAATTCAATGCCTTTTTCTATTTTCCAAAATGGTAAAGCATGAGGATAATCCCATTTACCAACTCTTTCTCTTAAAAGATAAGACAAATATGCTCCACAACCTAATTCCTGACCTATATCTTGAGCAATAGAACGAATGTAAGTTCCTCTTGAACAATGGACTCGAATTAACAAATTATGTTTGTCTTTATTAATGTAATTATCTATTAGTCTAATGGAGGTTACTTCAACAGGTCTGCCTTCAAGTTTCACTTCTTCACCAGCTCTAGCCATTGCATAAGCTTTTTTACCTTGAATTTTAATAGCCGAATAAATAGGAGGAATTTGATTGTATTTCCCTACAAATTTATTTAAAGCTTTATTTAACTGTTCACAGGAATAATCAGTTGAATGTTCGTAAACAGATGTTACATTACCTGTTTCATCGTAACTATCGGTGGTTTTGCCAAGTGTAAGACGTGCAAGATAGGTTTTGTCTAAATGTTCTGCTGGAATAAAATTAATCAGCTTTAACGCTTTCCCAAAAAAGACCAATAAAACTCCTTGAGCCATCGGATCTAATGTGCCTGCATGACCACATTTCTTAATTTTATAAACCCTTCTGATTTTATTTATTACATCGTGTGAGGTTATTCCTTTGGGTTTATAAACCACCAAGCAACCATCTACCATTTTATTGTTTTTCCTCGTAAGCTTTTATTGATTCTATACAAGCTTCAATTATTTTATTTTGAACTTCTTCCATACTGCCATCAACAGTAACACCAGCGGCTAGGATATGACCGCCACCTTCAAATTTTTTCGCTATAGCCATAACGTCAATATTTCCATAGGAACGTAAACTTACTTTTACTCGATTATCAGGATTTTCTTTAAATAATACAGCAATTTCTGAACCGTTAATACAGCTTATATTGCGAATTACTCCATCAGCATCAACTTCAGAAGCTCCAAATCTTTCAAAATCTTCTAGTTTCAACCAACTTGCTACTATTTTTCCATTATAATAAGGCTTTGTCCTCATCATTGTAAGCCCATGTATAATGACTCTATTTAGATTAGTATTTTCATAAACAATTTTATAAATATCATCTACGATTAAATCATTGCCAAGAATTTTAGCTATTACTTCGTGAGCTCTTGCTGTAGAATTATTATATCTAAAATTACCTGTATCAGTCATTATACCTACATATAATGCTTCACGACAAGCTTTTGGTAATGGAACTCCTGTTTTTTCAAATATATTATAAAGTATTTCACAAGTAGAAGAAGCTTTTTCATCCATCAAGTTAATTTGCCCTAAGCCGTCAACATTAATGTGATGATCTATGTGAATAGTGAACTTTGCTCTTTTAAACAAATCTACACGATTACCTAATCTTCTTGCTTCTGTTGTTTCCATTAAGATAGCTAAATCAAAATCTACATTGTCAGGTAGTTTGTCGGTACAAACATCATAACCTTCTAACCAGGAAAGTTGTTCGGGAACTGGTTCAAAATTAAGAACTACACAATTTTTCCCAACTGCTTTACAATAATGGTAAAGAGCCAATTCAGAACCAATAGCATCTCCATCCGCATAGGGATGAGCTATTGTAAAAATATTTTGGGCTTTATCTAATTTTTCTAATATTTGATTAATGATTTCATCATATTCAGGGCTATGCCATTGTACTTTCATTTGGTTCTTCCTTTGTTTCCATAGCTTCTTTTTCCGCCATTGATTGATTAGATGGTTCAAGACTTCTTAATAATTCTAGAATATGGTCACCATGTTTAATTGAAGAATCATAGAAGAAAGCTAATTCAGGAACTACCCTAGTGGTGAGCTCTTTTCTTAATTCTTTACGCATAAGAGCCTTAGCTGAATCTAATCCTTTTTGAACATCTTCTGGCTTCTGCCCTTCATCAAGAAAGCTATATCGAATCTTTGCAAAACTAAAATCGTGACTAACTTCAACGTCAACTAGATGGACACCACGAACTCTTGGGTCTTGCACCTTTCGATTAATTATCATTGAAAGCTGATGTAAAATTACTGACGAAACTTTTTCCTGTCTTCTATTCATACGTAATCCCAATATGTATCTATTATTTCTGCTTGGCAATTGTCAGCTATTAAATAATCAATTTTAGCCGCAACTTTTTCTAAGAAAACCTTATCATTAGCTACTACTGAAACTCCGATAGTTCCTCGTTGCCAATCATCGTTATAATCAACTTCTGCTATAGAAGCATTAAATTTTGCTCTAACACGATCTTTTATGCTTCGCAAAATCTGACGTTTTTCCTTTAAACTATGAACTTCAGGAAAAGACATCTCAAATGTTCCTATAGCAACAATCATCATATTCTAGTATTGTTTATAGTATTTCTCTTTCTACTTCTTTCATTCTGTAGAATTCAAGAACATCGTTTTCTTTGACATCGTTATAGTTTTCAACACAAAGACCACATTCATAGCCTTCTTTTACTTCTTTGACATCATCTTTAAAACGTTTAAGAGAAGCTAATTTACCTTCATAGATTTCGATATTATCACGATAAACTCTTACTAGGCACTGTCTGCTAACAACACCGCTAATAACATAGCTACCGCAAACTGTTCCAACGCCAGATACTTTATAGACTTTGCGAACTTCAGCTTTTCCAATATTTTCTTCTTGGTATTCAGGATCATACATACCTTTAAGAGCTAGTTTAACAGCATCGATAGCGTCATAGATTATTCTAAATACTTGAATATCTACGCCTTCTCTTTTTGCTGCTTCATCAACGCCAGTCATTGTTCTAACGTGGAAACCGATAATGATTGCATTACTTGCAGAGGCAAGATTTACGTCAGCTTCTGTAATCCCACCAACAGCAGTGTG
Organism: Candidatus Rifleibacteriota bacterium; assembly: GCA_905236865.1. Taxonomy (GTDB): domain Bacteria; phylum Muiribacteriota; class Ozemobacteria; order Ozemobacterales; family Ozemobacteraceae; genus RUG334. The sequence goes on along the minus strand of CAJOQX010000396.1, from coordinate 3,960 downwards.
TATTACGTTTACTTTGACTTCGTCAGTGCTTAAACGTTCTAATGCGTCTTTTAAAGCACCACAAGAGCCTTGTACGTCAGCTTTGATAATAATATTAAGTTCTTTTGCTGCTCCTTCAGTAACACGTTTAAATAAATCTGCCAGCTTGATATGGTTTTCACGAGAAAGTCTTTCTTCTCTTTCACGTTTCATACGAAGTTCGCCAACGTAACGGGCAAATTTAGCACTTTCAACTACAGCCATTTTATCGCCAACTTTTGGAACTTCATTCAAACCAAGAACCATTACTGGAAATGCTGGACCTGCATCTTTTACTCTTACGCCTGCATCATTTATCAGAGCTTTGACACGACCATAAGATGTTCCACAAATTATGTCGTTTCCTAACGATACATGACCATTTTGAACTAAAACTGTTGCCATTGGTCCCATACCTTTGTCTAAACGAGCTTCGATAATAGTTCCAAAACCTGCTTTATTTGGATTTGCTTTCAATTCAAGCATTTCAGCTTGCAGAAGAATCATTTCTAGCAAATCTTGAACACCTTGTCCTGTCTTTGCAGATATAGGAATCATAGTGGTTTGTCCACCCCAATCATCTGCTACAAGGTTTTGTTGCATAAGTTGCTGTTTTACTCTTTCAACATTTGATTCTGGTTTGTCAACTTTATTAATAGCAACAATTATAGGAACATTTGCAGCTTGAGCGTGGTGAATTGCTTCTATTGTCTGTGGTTGAACACCATCATCTGCTGCTACGATTAGTATTACTATGTCTGTTACTAATGCTCCTTGTGCACGCATAGCTGTAAAAGCTTCGTGACCTGGGGTGTCTATGAAAGTTATCGTTCCATTAGGTAGTTTAACCTGGTAAGCACCAATATGCTGAGTAATTCCGCCAGCTTCACCTGCGGCAACATGAGTCTTTCTTATGTAGTCAATCAGAGAAGTCTTCCCATGGTCAACATGACCCATAACAGTAACGACAGGTGGTCTTACTTTTAAATCTTTTTCATCATCAGGAGTATCTTCTATTTCAAAAACTGTTTCTGAAAAAACTATTTCTTTTCCATATTCAGCACCTATTAGCTGAATATGATCTTCTTCTAATCTTTGATTTAAACTTGCTACAACTCCTAGTTCAAAAAGCTTCTTAATAATTGCAATAGCATCTATTTCCAAGTATTTTGCAAGATCATTTACTGTAACTTCTCTTGGAATCATAAGTTTCGGTAAAGAATCTTCTTCACTTTCTACCTGTTGGTTTTTACTTCTATCCAACAGTGCTTCAGTTTGTCTTTCTTGTTCGCGCATTTCCGCCTGAACCTTCTTTGAGAAATGGGCACGCTTATTCTTATTTTTATCATGCTTCTTTTTGTTAGAAAGCTGATTTTCTTTCTTAGGAGCAGTTTTGATAATAGTAATTTTTTTGTTTACTTCTATTTCATCGTCATCATCTTCAATATGAATTTTAGGACCAAGTCTTTTCTTGTCTAATCGTCTATCTATACGTTGTTCTAATTGGCGTTCATCAGATTGGTTGATTTGATCGTAGTCGTCATAATCTCTATCTCTGCGGTTTTTATCTCTGTTTTTGTCATAAGCTTTTCTGTTTACTTCTTTACCTGATTCGCCATAATAAGGTAAAGGTTGTATTTCTTTGCTTTGATTATTTTTATTTTGGTTATTTTGATTGTTTTTGTTTTTAAAATTCTGTCTTTGCTGATTATTCTGTTGATTGTTGTTTTTTTGCTGACCGTATTGTTGATTATTCTGTTGGTTATTATTTTTTTGTTGATTAAATTGTTTTTGCTGATTATTGCCTTTTTGTTGGTTATTTTGCTGATTGTTCTGCTGAGTATTAGATTGTGAAAACTGTTTCGGTTGGTTATCTTGTTTGTTTTGATTAACAGTAACACTTTTGTTATTGTCTTGCTTTTGAGAAACAGACTGCTGGTTATTGTTCAATGGCTGTTTTGTAGCTTCATTAGGCTTGTTAACTGTATTAGTTTTGTTAGATATATCAGTTTTTCCTGATTGAGATGAATCAGATGAAAAATGTTTTTCAAGTTTAACTTGAATATCATCTGGTAATTTGGAAAAAGTATGCATACTTCCTGTATAACCAAAACTAGTTAATAAATCGCTCAATTGTTCTTTTTTGATGTTAAATTTTTTTTGTGCTTCGTATATTCGTATTCCCATACTTGACCTCCAGCATTATTCTTTATTCGCTTTTTCTGCGTTCATACGTTCAATGTCTTCTTCTGTTTTAATGTCAATCTTTATACCTGTAAGTTTAGTAGCAAGTTTAACATTCTGTCCTTCTTTGCCTATTGCTAGAGAAAGCTGGTTTTTAGTTACAATTGCCAACGCATTACGTTTATCGTCAGATACCTTAACTGAAACAACCTTGGCAGGACTTAAAGCATTGGTTACATATTCAGCTGGATTATCACTGTAACGAACTATATCTATTTTTTCACCGTTAAGTTCATCTACAACACTTCTTATTCTGCTTCCCTTTAAGCCAACACATGAACCTACTGGATCTACTTTATTGTCATTTGTAGCAACAGATATTTTTACTCTTAAACCTGGTTCGCGAGAGGAAGATTTTATTTCAACTATTCCATCAGATATTTCAGGAACTGTCTGCTGAAAAAGTTTTTCAACAAACCTAGAATCACTTCTAGATAGAACAATTTGTGGACCTTTGCTTGAAGGCTTAACATCTGTTATATAGGCTCTTATTCTGTCACCTATTCTAAACATTTCGCCAGGAATCTGATCTTTTTGTTGAATAACTGCATCTGCTTTATCAAATTCTACATATACATTCTTGCGTTCAACTCTTTGAACTCTACCATTAATAATTTGTCCAATCTTGCTTTTAAATTCACCATAAACAAGATCTCTTTCTGCCTCAACAAGTTTTTGACTTACAACTTGTTTTACGGTCTGTGCTGAAATTCGTCCGAAACCAGAAGGAGTAACATCTTCTTCAACTATATCACCTGGTTGAGCATCAGGGTCAAGTTCTTTTGCTTCTTCAAGAGTATACTGGCGATCTGGTTCATCTAAATCATCACTATCTATAACTGTTCGGAATGAAAACACTCTAAATTCCCCAGTTTCTTCGTTCATTCTGACTTCAACTTTTTCATCTCCACCAGAAATTTTTCTATAAGCTACAACAAGTGCTTCTTTTATAGCATTAACGAGCACATCCATAGGAATATTCTTTTCGCTAGTAACTTCTTTTAAAGCTTCGATTAAATTTATATTAGCCATTTTATTTCCTCCTCCTTTTATTAGCACTCAATTCTTTCGGAAACTCAAAAACTGCTTGGGCTTCTTTTACGCTACTGAGTGGTAACTCTCGGAGTTCCTTATCGGTTTGAACAATTACTTTATTAGGTGAAAACTCTTTAAGCCTTGCTTCAAAAACCTCATTACGAACCTTACCATCAGTGCCTTCTGACTGAAGCGTGAATTTTACCAATTTGCCAATATGTCGTTCATAGTCTACTTGCCGTTTAAATACTCTCTCGACTCCTGGCGAAGAAACCTCTAATGTAAAGGCTTCAGGTATTAAATCAACTTCGTCTAGATAATCGCTTAGACCTCTTGATACTTTTTCACAGTCATCAACAGTAACACCTTCTGGATTATCAATGAAGACCTCTAATACTTTTTTCTTTCCAATCTTCTTGAGGGTTACATCGTAAATTTCATAGGGGAAAGTCTCCATAACAAATTTACGGATTTCACCGATTATTATCTCCGTATCTTTATCCATTAAACTTTCTCCTAATAGCAAAATCTCGCCAAATTATTGACGTACCACTAACTTGATTTTAGTTGCATTACATTTAGCTTTGCGAGTTAGTCGAAAAGTTTAACACTAATTTTAAAACATTGCAAGTATTATAATTTTTCTTCTTTAATTTAAAATTT
>CAJOQX010000395.1 GCA_905236865.1 Candidatus Rifleibacteriota bacterium | reverse complement strand
CTTTTACAGAAAAAGCTTATAACCCAAGAACAATTAGATAAAGCAAAAAACATTCAATCTCAAACATTAGAAAAGCTTGAAGATATTATTATTAGACTTGGTTTTTTAACAGAAAAGCAAATACTAGATATTTGGGCTGAAATATTAGGTTCTACTGTCGTTGATTTAACAAATATAAAAATAGACGCAAAATTACTTTCCCTTGTTCCAGAATATAACGCAAAGCAATATAAAATGATTCCTTACAAAAAAGAAGGAAATAAATTAACTGTCGTAATGGCTGACCCATTTGATATTATGGCGACAGACATGATTGCCTTTTTAACACAGTGTAAATTAGAAGTTTATATTGCTTCAAAAGCTCAGATAGATTTAGCAATTAGACAACTTTATTCTTGGGAAGGATTTTCTTCTGGAGGTGATGAATCTCTAAAAAAAGAAGAAGAAGGCGATTCTAAAGATAAAGGCTTAGATATAGAAAAGAAAACTTCCGAACAAGGTGCAGTTGTAAGATTCCTTGATGCAGTTTTTAAACAAGCTATAGTAAAAAGAGCTTCAGATATTCACGTAGAACCTCGTGAAGAGATGCTATTAGTTAGATTTAGAATTGATGGTATTCTTCATGACGCAATGACTGGACCTAAAAGCTTGTTAGCTCCATTAATAAGCAGAATAAAGATTCTTTCACATCTAGATATAGCAGAACGCAGACTTCCGCAAGACGGTCGTCTAAAAGTAAAAATGCAGGACAATGAAGTGGACTTTCGTGTCAGCACAGTTCCAAGTCTTTTAGGAGAAAAGGCTGTTTTGCGTTTACTTCAAAGGGAAGCTAAGTTTGACCTAGATAATATAGGTATATTCCCTGATGATTTGAATAGATTAAAATCTGCATTAGACGAACCTTATGGACTTATTCTTGTAACAGGTCCAACAGGTGCTGGTAAAACTACAACACTTTTTGGAATGTTAAAATATTTTAACAATAGTGAAATAAATATTTTTACAATTGAAAATCCTGTTGAATATAGAATTTCTGGCATAACTCAAGTCCAAATAAATGAAAAAGTAGGCCTAGACTTTGCAACAGGTCTGAGAACAGCTTTAAGACAAGACCCAGATGTTATATTAGTAGGGGAAATTCGTGACTTAGAAACAGCAGATATAGCATTTAGAGCATCTCTAACAGGGCACAAAGTTCTTTCCACATTACACACTAACAATGCTCCAGCTACAATTAACAGACTAATAAATATGGGAGTTCCTCCTTACCTAGTTACTGCCGCTGTTAGAGTAGTTATATCTCAGAAATTGCTTCATAAGAACTGTCCTTATTGTTCTGTAGAATATAAACCTTCACCCAATACAATTCAAAGGCTTGGCATATCTCCAGCAAAATTTATAGGAACAAAATTCTATAAAGGTACTGGTTGTAAAGAATGTAATAAAACTGGTATTCGAGGCAGATTAGGTGCTTATGAAGTAATGATTGTTACAAATTCTGTTAAAAACGTAATTATGGAAGGTGGAACAGAAAATGCTATTAAGCGTGTTGCTCGTTTAGAAGGTATGAGAACCCTTCGTGAAAGTGCACTAGAAATAGCAATGAAAGGAGAATCCACATTAGAAGAAGTTATTTTTGTTACTCCTTCAGATGAAGAAGAAAAAGCTATCAATATTCCAGGACTAACTTCAAATCCTAGTTTTGGAAGTTTTAATAACTACGTTCTCCCTGTCCAAATGCCTGTCCAAATGCCAGTTCAAATGCCTGCTCAAGCCATGGTTCAAAAAGACGGTCAGCAGCAAATACCAAATATTCCTCAAAACAATCCAACAGTTCAACAATACACAGAACCAACAATTGATTTAAATGATCCTGTAACAAAAACTATAATTTCAGCCATTGAAAAGAATTTCTTATTCTTAAATGACGAAAAACTTGCTGACAAACTTCATATACCAGTTTTGCAAATAAAAGAACTAATGCAAGCTAAAGGCTTAGAAAGAAATGCAGAAAACTTTGAAACTCATTTTGGTTGTGCTGCTTCAGAATACAATGAAGATAGTGTTTGTGAAATTATTGAAATGATAAATGCACAAGAAGGTGAAATTCCCGCATTTATTCTTGAAGATGAAAAAATGGCATCAGTTTGGGTAGCACAAGCAATTAAAGTTGCTTTAGAAAAAATAAAAAATAAACTGAATCAACCCAATGATTTACCTAAAGAATTTGATGAAAGTTTTATTTATAACAATAATTTAGGTCAAGTTTACGAATGGGCTAACAGAAGCCGTTTTAAACTTATAGAATTAGCAATGCCTGGGAAATTTAAATCTTGGCAGTTTGGTGAAATAAAAGAGTGGCTTGATAATAAAGATTTGAAGAGTTGCGCAAGAGAAGCCTTGATGTGGATAATGAATGATGTCCTACAATGTAGTAGAGGAGATTTACCTTCATTATTAACAAAACAAGTTTTCATTGATAATGGTCTAGGGGAATTAATAGATAAATTTGATGGTTCTTGTTTTAGATTGGTTGATCAAGTTTACACTGGTATCTTTAAACAATGGCAATTTATTGAAGAAGAACAATTGCTATGGTTCCAAGAAAACCGTATGCAGATTGCTGGAGAAGCAACAAAATGGCTAATAGAAGACCGTCTAGGCATACCCTTTGAAGATATACCAAAACGTATTTCCATTAGAGAATTTCACATGAATGGTCTATCTAAGCTTTTAGATTTGTTTAATCAAAATCTTTTTCAAGTTATTGAAAATGCTTATCCAGGTCAATTCAAACCATGGCAATTTAGCGAACAAAACGATATTTGGAAATCAAGCGATGCTTTAGAAATAGCAAAGCAAGCTACTCAATGGCTAATTAGCGATAAATTACATATATCTAATGAAAAAGCTGTTACTTATTTGACTAGACGCCATTTTATCAGCAACGGTCTTGGGCAAATGCTTGGCTCGTTATTTAATCACTCTCCTTTCCAGGCTTTAGAAAACCTTATGCCAGAATTAAAGACTAATGAAGATTTCCAAAAGATACTTTACAACTATTCTCGCAACATACAAGAAATAGAAAGTAAATGGGAAGTTATGGCTGAAAAAATTGCTATTAATCAATTTGGTAAAGCAAGATTTAAAGTTACTCTTCCAAATTTAAAAATAGCTCCAATAGTTCCAGAAAATGAACGTATTTATATAAATGCATCTAATCAAGTTGAATATGTACCTCAAATCTTGATTCCTAAATTGAATGCCCATTCTGATTTAAGCGATTTTTCCAATTGGGTTCCTTATTGTGACAGGCTTATATACTGGATGCTAGGCGATGATAGAGGAACTGGTTATACAGAACCTTTACATCCAAAAGTTAAATTAGTATTTATAGATTCTCTTATTCCAGGTCTACGTTCAAAAGGTTTGCTAGATATAGTGGAAAGAATCCAACAACTAGCTGCCGCACACAATAGACTTCTTGACGTTAGAGCTGATTTATTATGAATAACATAAACAATACTAAATCAAAAAAAAAGGAATATGAAATACAGAAACAGCCAAAAGAAATTGTGCTGTTTCAGCATATAGATAAAACTTTTTCTATCCCCCTCTGGATTCCTTTTATGGGAATAGTTTTGGGTCTATTAGGAGAAGTTTGTTTCTTTTTTATTAAGAAAAAATAAACATTTGTATTTTTATATGGATAAATCAAATGGTAGATATAGTAAAAAAAGTAAGTTTTTTTAATAGTTTAAAATTTAAAGCCTGGATTGGAATTTCTATTTTATGTACACTTCCTCTTCTAATAATAGGAGGCTATTCTTTTGAAACTCTAGGGAATATTTCAAAAGATATTTTAATAGAAAGTAATATTCAAGCTTTTCAACAAGTTAAATACGAAGTAAACCAATACATTACCACTTACAATGAACTAATACGCTTACTAGCCTATGATGAACGCTTCAAAAAAGCAGAATTATACGATTCGGCTGTTGAAGCTATGAAATACTTAGATAGATCTTATGAAAATATAAATCGAATTATATGGATTGATTCAAAAGGTAACTTAAAGGCACATTCACAAAAGAAAACAGAATTCAGTATGAGTTTTCAAGAAGAAGCCCTAGCCAAATCAAATTTATCTTTTATGTTTACTCAAGAAGCCTGTTTGATAAAAGAAAAAATGACTTCCGCCCCTGACTCAGATGCAATTATAGCAACAATATCTTTTTTTAAGCTTAGGAAATCATTAGAGGCACTAACATTAGGCAGTAATTTCAAATATTACTTAATTACAGAAAATGGAGAAAATATTTTAGAACAACCAGATTTTCCACAAGATATTATTGCTGATTTGCTGAATCATCCATGTGGAGCTTATGATTTATTCCCTGAAAATTCAGACTCTTCACCAAAAATAGTTGTCTCTTTACCAATATTGAAATACGGCTTGAAGATTTTTGTCTTCCAAGATGCTGGTGATGTCTATTCTGTAGCTAGAAAAATCAGTAAAAAAACTCTTAATTTTATACTATTACTAGTAATAACATCATTAGTGTTGGCTATTTATCTAGGCTGGTCTATTACTACTCCTATAACTGTTATCGCAGATAATGCTTTAAAACTCAGTGAAGGTAAACAAAACGTAAGGGTTGATATTGACCGAGAAGATGAATTAGGTTTTCTAGCAAAATGTTTTAATAGTATGAGTCAAAAAATCAATCACAAAATTAAAGAAATAAATGCATTATATAAAGTTACAAATTTTATTAATGCTTCGTCAGACAATAAAAAAGCTTTAGACTCTTGTTTAGAATACATAATAGATATTTTCGATGCTAATCGTGGTTCTATAATGTTAATAAACCATGAACGTATGTCATTAGTTGTCGAAAGCTATAAGCTCTCTTCAAAAAGTGCAGAAAATACTTTAGAGAAAACAGACAACAATCTTGAAAATAATAAAAAAGAATTATCAAAAGAAGAAACTAATAATGATTTATTTGAGATAAAAATAGGCGAGGGCATAGCTGGTGAAGTTGTATCAACAGGGAAAGCTATTCTTTGTATGAATTGTTTAAAAGATGAAAGATTTAAAAGTTATAATGAAGATAAATTTAAAACTCCAAAAACTTTATTATCTGTTCCTTTACGCTTACAAAACAAAGTTATTGGCGTTATAAATCTTTCTGATAAATTAGATGGTCTATCTTTCTCTAAAGATGACCTAGCTCTTTTACAAGCTATTGCAGATCAAATGGCTATGTCTATAGACAATGCTAGACTCCACAATTTATCTCTAATAAACGAAAATACAGGTTTATATATAAGAAAATTCTTAGATTTACGTCTTGAAGATGAAATCAAACGATCTAAACGTTTTGGTTTCCCACTAACTATTGCTATGTTTTCTGTTGATTCTTTAAGTAAAATTATCAACGAAAAAGGAGAACAAACTTCCGATATTATTTTAATCAATATAGGCAAATTATTAAAACAAACCGTAAGAGCTACTGATATTGCTACCGAATATGATCCTACCAAATATTGCGTTATTCTTGCTCACACAACAGAAGAACAGGCTAAGATGTTTGCTGACAGATTTATTGATACAATAAAAAATCATTCAATTATGATAGATAATCAAGAAATTAAAGTTACTTTAAGTGCGGGTATTTGCCAATATTCAAAAGATTACGGTAATTATAAACTTTTACTTGCTAAAGCAAATGAAGCATTAAGCGAAAGTTCTAAAATTGGTAATATGTCTTATATATATATGGCAACCCCAAAAGGAGCAGAGTAATGAATAGATTTTCAATATGCTTATTTGCTTTTTTCATTATTATTTTTAGTTCTATTACTCTTCAAGCTCAAGAAGAACAAAAATATCAAGCAAAACTTATTAAGAAAATATATTATATGGGCACTGCTATGATAGATGAGATTTATTTTCCGATTGGGCAAGCAATATCTAAACTTTTAAGTAAAAATCAAAAAAAAATAGTTGTTATTGCAGAGCAAACAGAAGGCTATTTTGCAAATGTTGAATATTTGCAAAAAAAAAGAATAAATTTAGCTTTTATACGAAGTGATGTTGCTTGGAAAGCCTACCATAATTCCTTTAATGAATTACGAGTAATTTCATCTCTTTATTCTGATAAAATTCAGATTATCACAAGAGCAAATTCAAATATTACAAAGCTAGAAGATTTAAAAGGGAAAAAAATAGCTATCGAAAAAAAAGGAAATGGTAATTTAGAAAGTGCAATACAAATATTAGAACTTGCAGGTTTAAAAACTAATTTAGATTATGAATTAGTTTTTGAGAATTTTTCAAATGCAGTAGATTTGCTTACTGATGGTAACATTGATGCTTTTTATTATATCGGCCCAGTTCCTGACAATAGAATAAAGAGATTATCTGAAAAAATACGTATCAGACTAATTGATATTCCCAAAAACATAATTGATATTATTTGTTCTACTAACTCATATTATACTTCAGAAATAATCGACATAAGCTCATATCAATGGCAGTATTCAAATATAAATACGCTTGGCTTCAATGTTTTACTTACAACGACTGACCAGCTACCTTCTGACGAGGTTTTGAATATGCTAATGATAATTTATAGCAATCCAACTATTATTTCAGAGTATGATAGAAGCCTAATTTTAAATACTAAAATAGAAGATACTCTTAAATCAGTTGAAGAATCTATGCTTCATGACGGAGTTAAAGTATTTTTTCAAAACAGAATTATCACTAAATAAATAGTTTTTTTAATGTTTGTATATATAAAAAAATATATTCCATATTTAATAGTTGCAGCTTTATTTATGCTTTTAGAAGTAACAATGGATTTGTTACAACCGCATTTAATGCGTTTTATAGTTGACGATGGTGTTCTAGGTCTTACAACAAATGCAAATGGTGATTTTTCATTAATAATAAAAATAGGATTCTTAATGGTTCTATTTGCTTTAATAGGCTGTCTTGGTGGTTCTCTTAACAATGTTTTGGTAAATTATAGTAGTCAAAATATAGGAAATTTAATAAGAAAAGAAGCTTTTAGCAAAGTTCTTTCTTTTTCCTTTTCGCAAATAGATAAAATAGGAACTGGAGCTTTAATAACAAGAATAACTAATGACATTACCCAAGTTGAAAATTTCATATCTATTTTTGTTAGAGGAATGATTAGAACAGGTTTTCTCTTGATAGGAAGCCTTTGTTGTATGTTTCTTATAAATAGCCACTTTGGCTTTATTGCTTTAGCTATAATCCCTGTTATTTTTGTATGTATTTTCTTCGCTATAAAAAAAGTTGAACCAATTTTTCTTTCTGTTCAAGAAAGCATAGATAAGATAAACTCTATTCTTCAAGAAGACATTTCTGGAATACGTATAATCAAAGCATATTTGAAAGAATTATATGAAAAAATCCGTTTTGGAAAAGCAAATGATGAATTGCTTGCAAAACAGCTAAAAATTCTAATTCTTTTTGCTTTTCTTCATCCTGTGGCAAACACTTTTATGTATCTTGGAATAGCCTTTATGATTTGGGATGGCGGAAAAGCGGTAGAAACAGGTATTTCAACTCCAGGAAGCATTATGGCGGCAATTACTTACACGACACAACTTTTACATTCTGTTTTAATGGTTGTTTTTATAATTCAGAGTATTTCAAGGGGAACTACTTCTTGGAAACGTGTCAATGAATTATTAACGACGACCTCTGAATTAAAAGAAGTTCAATATGAATCGAATAATAGTCAGACAACTCAAGAAAATATAGCCGTAGAATTTAAAAATGCTTCTTTTGCCTATTCAAAAGATGATAATCCTATTATAAAAAATATTAATTTGAAAATTAAAAAAGGTGAAACAATTGGAATTATGGGGGCAACAGGTTGCGGAAAAACAACTTTAGTCAGTTTAATTCCTAGATTTTACGATGTGGATTCTGGTCAAATTTTAATAGATGGAATCGATGTGAAAGATTACCCCTTAAAAGATTTAAGGAATAAAATCTCTTTCGTTTTGCAAAAGTCAGAGCTTTTCACCGAAACTATAGCCGATAATATTAGATGGGGAAATCCAAATTCAAATATAGAAGAAATAAAAGAAGTAGCCAAAATTGCTCAAGCTGATACTTTTATAGAAAATATTCCAAATAATTATGAGAATATTGTTGCAGAGAGAGGTATGAGCTTATCTGGTGGACAACGACAAAGAATTTCTCTAGCAAGGGCTGTTATTAAAGAAGCTGAAATATTAATATTAGACGATTCTACAAGTGCTCTTGATTTAAAAACAGAAAAAAATTTTTATACTGCTTTAAATAATTCTAAATCAAATATTACAAAAATTATAATAGCTCAACGCATTGCTTCTATAAGAAATGCAGACAAAATTGCTATTCTAGAAAATGGAACTATTAGTGCTTATGGAAACCATAACGAGCTTATAAATAATTGTGACATTTACAAAGAAATATATAATTCACAAATTGGAGACGAAGTAAAAAATGGTTAAAGTTGAAGAAAAACAGTCTCCTAAAGTTGAAAGACCTGGTGGATTCAGACCCAGAAGTCTTTTTGCAGAAGTTCAACACGCTTCAGATTTTTGGACAACTTTAAAAAGAATTTGGAAATATTTTAACGAAGAACAGTTTTTGCTAACAATTATTTTTATCGTTGTTGTAATAGGAACACTTTGTGGCATTTATGCCCCTGCCTTACAAAGTAAAGCAATAGATATTATTGCAAAAAAAGCAAATGGTGACCTTAATTCAAGTATAATCTATATGATTATAGCCTATTTAATTTACTCAATTATGACTATGCTTCAAGGTTTTGAAAGTGCAAAACTTAGTCAAAAAATAGTAAAAAAAATGAGAGAGGAATTATTGGCAAAAATAATTGATTTGCCTATAAAATATCTTGATACGCATTCTCATGGCGATGTGATGAGCCGAATGACAAATGATATAGAAAACATTTCTAATACAGTTTCACAATCCTTGCCATCATTATTTTCAGGTATTTTAACAATAATCGGAACTGTTGCAATTATGTTTTGGTTCTGTTGGCAACTTGCTTTGCTAAGTATGCTTACAGTTTTGCTTACTTTACTTGCTACTAATTTTTTATCTAAAAATGTTCGTAAATATTCAAAAAAACGTTCTGCTCTCTTAGGAGAACTAAATGGAACGGTTGAAGAAATGATTTCTGGCTATAGAACTGTAACAGTCTACAACCATCAGGAAATTACCATTGATAAATTTGCGAAAACATCTGACAAACTTACTTCTGCTGGAATTAAAACAGAAATCTTTAGCGGTGTAATGGGTCCCATAATGAATTGTATCAGCAATATAGGGTTTGTCATAATTGCCACTTTTGGCGGATATTTTGCCTATAAAGGAATTATAACAGTCGGAGTAATATCTGCTTTTATTCTTTATGCAAAACAGTTCAGCAGACCAATTAATGAAATCGCAATGATTTATGGTCAGCTTCAAACAGCTATTGCTGGTGCTGAAAGAGTTTTTTTGGTATTAGATGAAAAAAATGAATCTCTTGACGGAAAAGAATGTAAAATAGAAAATGCAGCAAATATTGAATTTAAAAACGTTTGTTTTTCCTACATTTCAGGTATTCCCATTATAAATAATTTCACTTTAAACATTCCTTCAGGTAAAAAAGTTGCTCTAGTTGGCTCAACTGGTTGCGGGAAAACCACTATTGCTAATTTGATTATGAGATTCTATGACATAGATAGCGGTGAAATACTAATAAATGGACAAAGTTTATCTGAAATGGCAAGAGGTTCTTTAAGAAAAAATATTGCTATTGTTTTACAAGAAAGTATTTTGTTTACAGATACAGTAAAGAATAATCTTAAATATGCTGATGAAAATGCAAGTGATGAAGTTATAAATAAAGCAACAGACCTAAGTCATTGTACAAAATTCATAGAAAACCTTTCCAATGGATATGACAGCGTTCTTTATGCTGGAGGAACAAACATTAGCCAAGGGCAAAGACAGCTTTTATCAATAGCAAGAGCTTTTGTGGCTAATCCAAAAATACTTATTCTTGATGAAGCAACATCAAATGTAGATACTCGCACTGAAAAAATGATTCAGGAAGCAATGCAACAGGTAATGAAAAACAGAACTAGTATTATTATCGCTCATCGCATTTCAACAATTCGTGATGCTGACATAATTATAGTAATGGATAAAGGTAGGATTGTAGAACAAGGCAATCATGACTCCCTTTTGGCATCTAAAGGGAAATACTATGATCTTTATATGACTCAATACGCTGGATTTTCAACTTAATCTTTATCTAGTGCCAGCTTAATAGGAGACTGTCTAAAAACTAAGAATTTGTTAAAAATTCAATGTATGGAGTAATGCCCTTGCCCCCTTTTGTATAACCGCCAAGGATGGCGGTATGCAAGCGAGCGACAGGAGGTCAGCGAGTCGCAAAGGGGAATTAAGGGGGATT
>CAJOQX010000394.1 GCA_905236865.1 Candidatus Rifleibacteriota bacterium | reverse complement strand
TTTCATTTCAAGCATAAAACAATCTAAAATAAAGTACAACCCATAATCTGCACTACAAAAGAAAAAAGTTTGCGTTTGCCCTGGTTATAAGACAATAGTTTTCTCCAAGCAATTCCTAATAAATATCCAATTTCTACATATAATAATGATGGCAAAAATCGAAATATTACAATAATTGGGTAAAGATAAATCTTTGATAACAAAGGTTTGTTTATAAAAACCCTTGATGAGCAAAAAGGGTTCCTAATATGGAAAACAATAGTATGACAGAATGGCATATTATAGGTTTTTCTCTAAAAAACTTTTTGCTTATTATCCAGACAAAAATTATATTAACTAAAAATAAAGCTGCAAGAAACCAAAGAGGGACTGCACCTCTTTAAAGAAATAAAAGCATACCCTCTTTCTAATATTACAGGGATTAACGGTTTTTTATTTATAAAATAAGTAGATAAAGCTGTTCCTATAAAATAAATAAAAGACCATACAGAATAAGGAATTAATAATTTTTTTTGAAATGTTTTTTAATTCTTTAAAAAAAACAATTGATTGGTTATTTAAATATTTAAAATATATACCTAAGCCACTCAAAATGAAAAACAGAGGCATATGGAAACAATAAATCCAATTATGAATTTGGTCATATAAACCTATATCTATTCCTTTGCGACTAACTTCATTTGTCGCATGACCTAATACAACTAAAATTATTCATAAGGCTTTTGCATAATCAATTTGGAAATATCTATGCTTTGTTGGCTGGCTGCACATAATTATTCCTCTCCGATTAGCTTGTCAAAATTTTTATAAAAAGGCATAGTTTGTATATCATATTTTATAATTGAATACAATTATTTTAGAGCGTCAATCGACAAAGTAACTTACCTTTTGGGCAAAAAAACTATAATTTCTGATTTTAACAGACTAATTTCTGTTTAAACGAAATTTACTTTTTTATTATTTTATAAGGCTATAACCATATAAACTTTTGATAAATCATATAAATTTGGGTTATAATTTTTTAATAAATCTATAACAAAAACAATTTGTTATCAGATAAATTCCGAAGAAACAAATCAGTATGAATACAGACGTTTACTATCAATAAAAGATAATTATCCTAAGTACGTTATAAGAATGGATAATTTTGCTGATAGAAATTACGAAGGAATCAAGACTATGCATATAGCTGATTTTTTATTGAGTAATTTATAATAATTTTATTCTATAAAAACCAATATAATTCTAAAGGCAAACTTTAAGCTTGTTTAATTGATAAAAGGTTTTAGAGGAAGGCTTTAGGACAACATAAACTTGTGATTACTAAAACAAAATCCCCTCCATCTCTAAAAAAATTAGTTTGCTAATTTTTGTTATCAACTCTCTTGCTTAGTTCGTCTGCTACTTTTGTCATACTGTTAAATTAATAATTAATTATTGGGATACCATTCAGCAATCTTTTTGTCTGGAATCTCAAAATGCTGATAATCTTTTCTGTCTTCCCAAGAACCTCCCCATTCAAATCCGTATTTAATGAATAGTTTATAGCATAAATCATTTTCATCAATTTTATATGGGAAATCAGCGGTCCTGTCAAGATAGGGTTCACCGTTGATTGGCTCTATAATTCTTTTTCCGTCTACTATTTTTGTGTAGGGATTATATAGTGTGTTTATGTCAACAGCCAGTCCTAGCCCATGTTTTGAAACTCGGGTTGTGTGAGAAATAAATCTGAAATTGAAAGCAGATGAATTGTTGTCTTCCATAGAAGCTTCATCATCTGCATTGTATTCATCTACCAAACGAATCTTTTCTATTGGATAATCCGCCTCATACAACTCTTTCAGAATCTCCAAGACATCCTCAGCGATATGTTTATTGACAATCATCTCCCCATTATGTTCGTTTCCATCTAAATCTTTATGTAAAACATGAAGATATCGCAAATCTTCTCTAGGTAAAGTACAGTCTTCCTTGAATGATTTTCCGTAAATACGGTTAAAAATTTCATCCGTAATCTCTGTGATATAAAAAGAATCATTAGAAGGATTTAGTGACGATGTTGGCTTATGATCATGACCGCATCCGCAAAGGAAAGATAACATCAGTACAGCTACAATAATAAAAGTGACTGTTTTTTTCATACTAACAGTTTTCCTTTTTATAATTTTGGATTATATTTTTTACGATAACGCTTCTTGTCATCACCGTAGGTAATACTTAATTAATTTATCATTTTCTATTCCTTTAAGCAATAAAGGGGGATTACAATAAATAGGGCAAATGCAAACTTTTTTCGTTATTAATCAGTATCTGCATTGCGAAGTGAATTTATTCGCCGTGGCGTTGCTGGAAGCAAAAAGAATTCCATCCATAAAAAAATATTTTTACCAATAATGATAGTTCGCTTGTTCGACATATTTCTCCTCTTGCGACCTCTGTTTAAAAAGAGATAAGAGAGGAGAGGTTAGGGATTAGGGATTAGGGAATTGTTTTAGCTAATGAAAGTTTTTTGCTATTAGAAAATTTATATTGCTTGATAAAGTTATTACGACTAACCTCTGGATTGTCATGGCTTCTACAAAGCCTCACAATAATGGTTATAATATAAACTGTCGTTAGCTTAAAACAAATCCCTTATCTCTCATCTCTCATCCAATGTCATTAAGTTAAGAAATATAAAGGAACTAAAAAAATTAATAAAATAAGACTTATTTTATTGT
>CAJOQX010000393.1 GCA_905236865.1 Candidatus Rifleibacteriota bacterium | reverse complement strand
TCTCTCATCTCTTATCTCTTATATCTTATCTCTTATATCTTATATCTTATATCTTGATATTTTATTCATTATTAAGTTAGAATTATTGGACGATATATTATAATAAGCTTCAAAAAGCTAAGATTTTATTTTGGAGATGCATTAAGTGTTTAATTTAAACAAAAAGAAATCTTTTCGTTATTTAAAGAATATTGTTCACGGTATTTTCCTAGGTGTTTGTTGTAATGCATTTGCTGCAAATGCATTAGTTCCTGCATTAATGGAACAGGGAATGAAATTATATAGCGAGAAAAATTATAAAGCCGCTTCTGATTATCTTGGTCAAGTCGTTGATATGGAGCCAGAACATTCTCAGGCAAGATATTATTTGATTTATAGTCTCGCTCTTTCTGGAAATAATGAACAAGCTTTGAAGCACGCAGAGATACTTGCGAAAAAATTCCCAAAAGAAAAGCAATATAAGACTTTAGTTAATCAAATTAAAAATCAGATAGGTGCTACTTTAACTTCAAATTCCAATAATAGTAGTAATCAAACAAAGTATGATAACGTAAAAAAAGAAGTGGTATTTGGTGGTTATCAATCTCTAGATAAAAATGCTGAAATGCGTAGCCCAAATGTAGATTATACTCCTAGAGACATTAAACCAGCAAGACCTCTAACACCTATTGAAAAAGCAGTTAAAATGATAGATGAAGAGGATTATGCTTCGGCTGAAAAATTATTAAAAGAGATTCTGAAAAAAGAACCAAAAAATGCAGATGCATTCCACAACTTAGGGGTTGTGGAAATGGGTCGCAACAATTTCAGAAATGCAATAGAATATTTTGAACGAGCATCAAAAATAAAATCGAATAATTTCCAAACATTCTATCTTCTCGGTGATTGCTATAAAAAATTGGGCGATTTAAAAAATGCTGAAAAAGCTTTTAATAGTGCTTCTGTAATAAAATATGATGAATTTGCTCTTACTAATTTGGCAGATATCAAACTCGAATTAGGTGATTTAGCTAAATCTGAAAACATTTACAATCAAATTTTAAAAAAATCTCCAAATTTTTCTGACGCTAAAGTTGGAATAGCTAAAATAAGATTTGAGCAAGGAAAAGTTGATGAAGCTATGGCTCTAGCCAATGAAGCTTTAAAAAATGGCAATGTTGGTGAAGCAAATTATGTTAGAGCTCAAGCTCTTATTGCTAATAAGCTTTATTCTGAAGCTGTAGAAGATTTACTACCAGCATTAACAGTTTCACCTGATAATCCAAAATATCTTATGACGAGAGCTAAAGCTAATATGGGATTGATTAACTATTCTGTTGCTATTGATGATATAACAACAATACTTAATGCAAATCCTAATTATTTGCCTGCTACATTTATGCTAGGAGAAGCTTATGTTAGAGGGGCTGCCGAAGATGAAACCGAAAAACTCTTAGAAGAATTTGAAACTAAAAAGTTAGATAAGTATGGCGAATATTATAAAATTCGTGGTTTATTATCGAAACGTAGAGAAAACGATGAAGCTGCAAAAAATGATTTCCTAAAATATGCGGAAATATATATAAATAAGCCTGCAATTCAATTAGAATGTGGCGAACTTCTTGAAACCATAGAAAGTGCAAAAGATGATGCCTTAAAACAATATAAAAATATTGTTCAGAAATTTCCAAATACATTGTATGCTGTAAAAGCTAATGAAGCAATAACTAGAATTAATTCTCAATCAGACGATTCGGGTTCAATAAATGATGTTGGTATAAACAATAACATGAATAGTGATTTTTCTAGTTCTCTTTCCAATCCAAGTTTAAGCGATTCTGATTCTACAGATGACTTTGGTGATATGGGATTAGAAAGTTCTCTTGATGATGGTTTCGGTGAAAACCTAAGACCTGGTAATGAGAAATTCTAAGAAATACTTGAAAGGATAAGTTTTTCGTTTATGTGCGGCATTATTGGATATATAGGTGAAAAACCAGCTAATGAAGTTATATTTGACGGATTAACCAAATTAGAATATCGTGGTTACGATTCAGCAGGAATTGCTGTTGTCGATAAAGGTTCTATTCATTGTAGAAAAGATATTGGTAAACTTAGAAACATCAGAAAGCTTTTGTTAGATGAATTTAATTCTGAGTCAACAATAGGTATTGGACACACAAGATGGGCTACTCATGGTCGACCATCTGCTTTTAATGCTCATCCACATGGAGATTGCCACACTTCTTTGATGGTTGCACATAATGGTATAATCGAAAATTTTATGGCTCTTCGTCATAAACTTATTGAAGAAGGTCATAAATTTAAATCTGAAACAGACTCAGAAGTATTAGCTCATCTTATTGAAAAATACTATAATGGCAATCTGAAAGAAGCGGTATTGAAAGCCACTCAAAATGTAGAAGGAGCTTATGCAATAGCAGTAATACACAAAGATCACCCAGAAGAAATACTTTGTGCAAGAAAAGAAGCTCCTTTAATGGTTGGTTTAGGTAATGGGGAAAATTTTGTAGCTTCTGATGTTACTGCCATTTTGCAATATACAAGAAAAGTAGTTTATCTTGAAAATTTAGATGCAGCTATTGTTAAACGTGATTCTGTTGAGTTTTTCTCTTTGGAAGATGGAAAAACTTTAGTAAAAGAACCTACTATGGTTGATTGGAATCCTGTAGCTGCTGAAAAAGGTGGGTTTTCCCACTTTATGCTTAAAGAAATTTTCGAGCAGCCTCAAGTAATCCGTAATACTATTGGTGGGAGAACTTCCGAGGAAGAAGGAAAAATATATCTTGAAGAACTAGGTCTAACTGGTCCAGATATATTTAGAGCTCAACGTATTGTTATGGTTGCTTGTGGAACCGCATACTATGCTGGTTGTGTTGGAAAATACCTTATAGAAGATTTAGTAAGAATACCTGTTGAATGTGATTTGGCAAGCGAGTTTAGATACCGTTCCCCATTAGTTGATGGAAACACTTTGGTCATAGCCATTAGCCAATCTGGTGAAACCGCTGATACCTTAGCAGCAGTAAGAGAAGCCAAAAGCCGAGGTGCTAAAGTTCTTGGTATAGTTAATGCTAAAGAATCTTCATTAACTAGAGAAGTTGATGGTCTAGTATATATTCATGCAGGTCCTGAAATAGGAGTTGCTTCAACTAAAGCATATATAGCAATGCTTACCGCTCTTACTTTGCTTGCTCTTATGCTTGGTAAAATTCGTTCTGTAATTTCTTCTGATTTTGTAAAAGAGAAAATCAGAGAGCTTAAAATTCTTCCTCAACAGATAGAAAAAGTTCTTGAGCAAAAAGACAAAATTAAAGAAATCGCTTCAAACTACTTAAATTATAAGAGCTTCTTGTTCTTGGGGCGTGGTTTTAATTATCCTACAGCTCTTGAAGGTGCTTTGAAATTGAAAGAAATAAGCTATATTCATGCTGAAGGCTACGCAGCAGGTGAAATGAAGCATGGACCTATAGCTCTTATAGACAGCGAAATGCCAGTAATGGCAATAGTTACACAATCTGATCTTTATGACAAAACTATCTCTAACTTAAAAGAAGTTCAAGCTCGCTCTGGAAAATTGCTAGCTATTGCGACAGAAGGCGATAAACATATTAGACAGTTAACTGATCAAGTTATTGAAGTTCCAAAAGTTTCTGATTTATTCTCACCAATTATAAATGTTGTTCCATTACAATTGTTCGCTTATTTTGTAGCTGATTTAAGAGGATTAGATGTCGATCAACCTCGTAATTTGGCTAAATCTGTAACAGTTGAATAGCTAATTTTTTTAAAGAAAAAAATAACTTTCAGATTTGAAAGTTATTTTTTCTTTTTAGAGGGTTTGGGATATTGTTCAAATCTATTTATACAGCACCTTGTTTAATGAAAGTCCCTACATTTTTAACAAGGCACTTTCTACACAAATAACTAAGTACTGTCAGAACAATGTAATGTGCACTAGCGAGCACATTTATTTGCTACAAGTTTCTTGTAGGTTTCCATAACAGAAGATAATCTAGAAGCAATATACTCTACTTCTGAATTATTCTTGTTCTTTTGGTCTGCAAGTTCTTTGTAATCGTTCATTTTTTCCATCCTTATTTATTCGTGCCGATATTTCGCTTCAAATCTATTAAGAATCTCTAATAGATTTTTTGTTTCTCAACGTGGTTGATTATATACCTTTTTTATAAAAAAAAGCAAAGGGCACATTTCTTTTTTTTTTAAATTTTATAAAGCCGACACTTAGAGTTATTGCGAATCTGAACTTGTTGAAATTGGCTGTATGAAAAGAAATTTGGAATTTTTATCGAGGTTAATACACATCAAAAAAGAACTTTGTTTGTGCACCGTGCCCTCGTGCTATGTACTTTTTAGAAAACGGAATACAATGTCTTTACATTTATGCCTTTTAAATTACCAATTTTTCCAGATAAAGCAGATATTTTATCTTGAGGTCCATCTAGAGCTATACTAATAACGTTGATATTCTTGTTCCTATAAGGAATCCCCATTCTTCCTATAATATATTCAGAGTAATCATGCAAAAGACTGTTGATTTTTTCAACATTAGATGTCTCACTTACTATTATACTCATTACAGCTACTCTTGTTTCCATATTGCAGTGTAAACCTCCTTGAAATTGATAAAATTATTGTTAGTATAACATAAGGTTGTAGAGTAATTCATATCCTC
>CAJOQX010000392.1 GCA_905236865.1 Candidatus Rifleibacteriota bacterium | reverse complement strand
TTTTTCTCCTATTTTTCTCCAAATATTTTTATAGAACACTAATTAATAATGAAAAAATGCATTTGTTTAGCTTTCAATTCCATGGCAAACGTAAACATATTCTTTTATTAATGAGGTTTTTGAAGATAGTAATATATAATGATAGTGAGACGCGAGACAATTCAAGAGTTTAGAGATGAGAGATGAGAGATAAGGGATTTGTTTTAGCTAACGATAGTCTGTATTATAACACGTCATTGTGAGGCTTCGTAGAAGTCGTGGTAATCTATAGGTTAGTCGTAAAAACTTTATCAAACAATATAAAATTTTCTCATAGCAAAAAACTTTTATATGCAAAACAATCCCCTTATCCCTAACCTCTACTCTCTTATCTCTTTTTAAACAGAGATCGCAAGAGGAGAAATATGTCGAACAAGCGAACTATCATTATTGGTAAAAATATTTTTTATGGATGGATTTCGTTTTACTTTCAGCAACGCCACGGCGAATAAATTTGCCTCGCAATAACAATATGTAGATACTAATTAATAATGAAAAAAGTTTTACGTTTGCCCTGCTTTCAAATCCATAAAATCTTGACTGATAGTTTATAAGCGGTTAAAATACTATAGATTGCTATGTTGCCATGGCTTCAAAGAAGCCTTGAAATGACGGTTCTAGAAAAATAACTTTGTATTATTTAAATACCAGACTAATAGAAATTTATGACAAAGGCAGAAAAAATACTAAATACATTGACTGATGGCTTAACTGCAGAACAAGCTGAAGCAGTTACCTATCCGCCAAAAGGGCGTTTAAGAATTTCCGCTGGTGCAGGTTCAGGAAAAACAGAAGTTCTAACAAGACGTATAGACACACTTTTAAAGTCTGGAATAAAACCAGATGAAATTGTGGCAATAACCTATACTGAAAAAGCTGCTTCCGAAATGAAAGACAGACTTACAGAGAAAAGAAAACTTTCTCCTGCTGTTTTAAGAAAAATGGATGTTGCAACATTTCACTCATTTCTTTCAAAATTTTTAAAGCAAGACCCTTATGGAGCAGGTATAGACAGTTCGTTAAAAGTAGTAGACGCAAACACTCGTGAATTTTTAATGTTAGAGTTAGCTGATAAATTTGCAGAACAGTATGGGGAAAAAATAATCAATGGTGAAAATGCTCTAGGTGGAGATTTAGCTGCAAAGCTTATTTCTAAATTTCCATCAGCTTTAAGCAAAATCAGACGTTATTTATTAAATCCTGGTGAATTTTACAGAAAAGCGAAACAAGAACTCAATCAAAGAGGAACAGAATTAGAATTTAAAACTTTGGAATGGCTTTTCTTATTCTATTCTCTTTATATGGAAGAACTAGAAAAACGCAATTTGCTCGATTTTGATGAAATTCTTATAAAAAGTAAAAAATCAATAAGTGATATGCGATTAAACGGTGAAATTCCAAACCGAAGAATATTTTTGATAGATGAGTTTCAAGATAACAACCCAAATCAGCTAGGAATAGTTGAAGAATTTTGTCGTGACAGAGAAAGCCAAATCTGTGTTGTTGGAGATGAAAAACAAAGTATTTATAGATTTCAAGGGGCTAAAGTAGATACTTTCAGAAATTTCAAATCAGACAAAGACATTATTTTAAAAGATAATTTCCGCTCTTATTCTGAAATCATCGATTTTGCAGATACTTTTTTGCAAAGAGGCGGTGATGTAGGAAAAATGTTTGTGAAACAAGAAGCTAAGAGAGGAAAATCACCTAGATACCCTGCTATCAGCTGTCTATTATCACCTGACGAAATGGATACCGCAACTGTTTCACAGAATATTGTTCAGTTTATTTATGAAATAGTTAAATCTAGAATGGCTATTCCAGACCGCAAAAATGGCGGTGAAATGCGACCAATACGCTATGGTGACATCGCTATTATATTAAATTCTGTAAAGGCTCTTCCAATCAACTTTGAAGAAGCAATGACAAGCTACCAAATTCCTTATGTGATTTCTGGTGGCTTTGGGCTTTATGACCGTAGTGAAATAGAAGACATTCTCTCTTTCTTAAAATTGCTCATACAGCCAGAAGACGACTATTCTGTAATAAAACTTCTTACTGGACCTCTTTATGGGCTAAAAGATTCTGACCTAGCTAAGCTATCGTTAAAAGGAAAGTCAGATTCAATAAGATTACTTCCTAGAATTCTTGCAATGAAAGAAGAAGATTTGCCAGAAGAGGCTATAAATTTTAGGAATCTTTACATAAATATTAAGGAAAGAGCTAATAAACCAGGTTTAGTCAATCTTTGCCATACTATTATTGAACAGGCTGGTTTCTATGAATATTCTGCAACACTTGATTCAGAACTAAAAACAAAAAGAATTAATAATAATATAGCTAAGTTTTTAGGAATAGTCAGAGATTTTGAACAAAATGGAGTTTTTACTTCTTTAAGAGATTTTATCGCTCATGTAGAAAGAACAAGAATAGCCGATATTGATGAAGACGAAGCAGGTCTAGGACTTGAAGAAGGCGATGCTGTAAAAATTATGACAATTCATAAATCTAAAGGGCTTGAATTTCCTTTAGTTATACTTCCGTTCTTAAAAGGAAGAAAGCATAGATTCAATGAAAATATAGTTTTTGATGATCAATTTGGACTAATAGTAAGTGAAAAAACTTCTTCCACTAAAAAAGATTCTATTCCACCAATTTTAGAAAAATATAAAGAAATTGATAAAGAAGAATCAAAATCTGAAGAGTTTCGCAAACTTTATGTGGCTTTCACAAGAGCAGAAAATCTTTTGGTTATAGTAGGAACAGAAAAAGCCAGTTTACCGCCAGAAGACGAAACTAAACCTATTACAGAACCTCTTTGCCATGTTGCAAGTATTTTATCAGATAACACTGGGCTAGGGGAAATAAAAAAATTAGAAAATTGGCGTGAAATTCTAGACAAATGGCTTGAAGCAGGAAAAGCAGAAAAACAAGAAGATATTGAAAAAATAGCTCCCAAAGCCGATATTCAAAAGCTAGAAAATAGCATAACATCTATTAGGAAGTTCTTAGCAGAAAGAGCAAATGCTATAACTACACAAATAGATAACAACAAAGATATTTTTTCCTTACAAGAACTTGCAACTTTCAAAAATTGTCCTAGAAAGTTTTATTTTTCTAGTCTTCATGTAGGTTCGTTTGAAGAAAGGTTAGAACATATTCAAACTCTTGTAGGTAAGCTTGCTCACGAATCTATAAGGCTTTTTCATGAAAACAAAGGTCATGAATTAACTTCTGAAAAAGAAGCTATAGACTTGATAGAATCGCTATTAGACAAGCTTATACCTTGCTATACAAAACAAAATATTATCACTTTGGTAGAGGGGGATGTCTGCGTTAGTAAAATATTGCCCCCTTTCGTAAAGGGGGATGTCTGCGTTAGCAGACAGGGGGATTTAAATAAAAACGTTTTAAAAACAAAAACTATGACTCTATTAAACCGCTATATAGAATCTGATTTAAGCAGAACAAAACCTTGGCTTTTTGAAGCAGAAGTTAATGTGAAATTTGATGGAAATCAACAGACGAAGCCGTTTTTTATTAGAGGTTTTGTAGACCGAGTTGATTTAGAAGAAGGCAACAATATAAGGATAATTGACTTCAAAACCAGAAGCTACACACCTGAAGCACATGAAAAATACAAACGTCAACTTGCTTTATACAGAATTGCTTCTAGTAGAGGGATTATCGGTGAAATGGGGCAATTGAATTTTGCTAATTCTTATATTGCCTATTTGAATCCCAAAGGACTAGATTTGGTTGAAATAGAACCAAATTTAAACAATTTTGAGGAAGAAGCTGCAAAAGTTGTTGCAGATATTCGCAAAGAACACCAGTGGAAAGCAATAGAATCAGATAATTGTATAGATTGCCCTTATATTAATCTCTGCCATATAAAGTAAAAGTTTTTATTGTAGTAGGTTTTTGTTTTTATAAAAAAGTTTATTGATTATAAAAGCATTTTAAGTTAAAATCACAAATATGGAAAACGAAAATAAAAGTAAAAATTACAAATCATTTTTTATAGATTCAACAGTCACAGTTTGTGATGTGTTGCTTTTTTCTTCTGCAGTAAACTGTTTATTTCAATTATTAGCTTATGGTAGAACCTTTGATATAGCCTTATTTATTATAAGTCTTGTTTTAGGGCTTATTGTGTATTATTTTGCTATGAATATCAAAAGAACCCCAAAAGTTGAAAGGCGTTTAATTATTGCCGTTACAAGTGTTATTCTTTGGGCAATTCTTATACCTATTTTACATACAGCATTTAGTATTTAGTGGCAGCTCAATAGAAATTTTTACCTAAAATGCCCCCCTTTGGAGGCTGTATAAAAACTAGTTTTTTTCTCTGAAATTAGTTTTGCCTAATTATTTTAAAATCCCCCTGTCTGCTAAAGCAGACTTCCCCCTTTACGAGGCTGTCTAAAAACTAGCTTTTTACTCTAAAATTAGTTTTGTCTAATTATTTTAAAATCCCCCTTAGTCCCCCTTTTCAAAAG
Organism: Candidatus Rifleibacteriota bacterium; assembly: GCA_905236865.1. Taxonomy (GTDB): domain Bacteria; phylum Muiribacteriota; class Ozemobacteria; order Ozemobacterales; family Ozemobacteraceae; genus RUG334. Next base: position 1,415 of record CAJOQX010000392.1, on the reverse strand, counting down.
GGGGCAACACCTACCACTAGAGCTGATAGGCTCTCAAAACCACATTCTATACCCTACACCCTACATCCTACATCCTATATCCTATACCATCTTCACTCATTTGGAACTAAAGCTACACGAAAACCAATTTGTGTAGAGCTAGAAGTTGGAGAGTTTTTGTTTCTAGATGCAGAGCGACATAATTTAGGTTGACTACTAAAATTACCACCACGAACTACACGATAAGTACCTGTAGTTGGTCCTGTAGGATCTGAACTACTGCTAGTAGAATAATAATTCTGAGACCACCAATCTTTACACCATTCAGCAACATTGCCATGCATATTATACAAGCCTAAGGAATTAGGCTGTAATAGGCTTCGTGTTTCGTTGTTGTCATGAGCTACATAGTTATCATTCACACTAGAAGTACTATAATACCAAGCAACTTGAGCTAAATTTGCATCTCCTCCTGTAGCTGTTTCTAGATTTTTATTGTTGTTTAATGCTTTAGTTGTACCTGCTCTACAAGCAAATTCCCACTGTGCTTCTGTTGGTAAATCAAAATGATAACCTTCTGGAATAGTAGGATAAGAGAAATGGTTATTTAACCAAGTACAAAAAGCTTTAGCATTATCATAAGTTACATTTACCGCAGGGTAATCGTTTCCTGTTGTAATTAGTGTTTCTGTAGCTTTCCAATATTGCTTTTGTGTAACTTCAAACTCACTCAAATAAAACAGCTTAGTAATAGTTACACTATGTTGAGTTTCTTCGTTTGCTCGACCTAGTTCGTCTAATGGACTACCCATAGTAAAAGTACCTTCTGGAATAGGTCTTAATTGCATAGCAAAATCAGAATCAAGATTCAATCTTATTGGGGCAAGAACCCAGTGAGCGGTATATTCCCTATTACCAATAGAGTCATGGGGAATTGTAACAACCATATTGTCTTCGCCATCCAAATCGGTTCCACTCCAACCCACAAAGTCATAACCTATTCTTGATGGAGGATTAAGAGTTATAGTTGCAGAGGTTACATCATAAGTGGTCGGATTTGGTGATTCATTCTCAATACCACCATCTAAATCATAAGTTATTGTATAGATTATTAAAGAATAGTTTGCATCATAGCTTCTATCATCATGAGAACCTGTTGGAATACTTACATCTGTATTATCTGTTCCTTCTAGCTCTGTTCCGCTCCAACCATCAAAATCGTAACCTCGTTTTGTCGGATTATTCAAAGTAATAGTTGCAGAAGTAATATCATAAGATGTTGGATTTGGTGGAGTGACATTTCCACCATCTAAATTATAATCAATTCTAAAACTGATAGGACTGAAATTTGCTTCATAAGTTCTATTATCATGAGAACCTGTTGGGATAGTTACTAATGTATTATTATTTCCATATAAATCAGTTCCGCTCCAACC